>JAQSDT010000154.1 GCA_029946075.1 bacterium
TGCGGCCCCGGTCAGACGCGGCGACTGACGGGGGCCGTTTGGGGCGCGTGATCTGAGACGGGGGGCCTGATCAGACGCAGGCGAAACCTAGCCGCGCTTTGTTACGCCTCCATGACATCCGGGTTTATCCACAGGCCGGCGAAACCGCTGGCCTTCACGAAACCGTGTCAGAGCATCTTGCGATACACCACAAAGCCGGAGCGCTCGGCGACCTTGTCGTACAGCAGCATCGCGGTGTGGTTGGTCTCGTGCGTCTGCCAGTAGACGCGCGATCCGCCGGCGAGCCTGGCCTGTTGGTAGACACCGTTGATCAGGGCGCGGCCGACGCCCTTGCCGCGGGCGGCGCTGCTGGTGAAGAGGTCCTGCAGGTAACAGTTCGGCTCGATCATCGTCGTGCTGCGGTGAAACAGATAATGCGTCAGCCCGAGCAGTTCGCCGCCGCTCTCGGCGACCAGCGCATGCATGGGCTCATAGGCATCGAAGAAGCGCGCCCACGTCATCGCGGTGATGTCGGGCGCCAGCGCGGTCGGCCCCGAGCGGCCGTAGAACGCGTTGTAGCCGTCCCACAGCGGCAGCCATTTCGGATAGTCGTCGCGGGTGACGAAGCGAATGGTGAGATCGCCGGACATGTGTGAATTCCATGCTGATGAAGGGACAGCGTCGCGGATGCGCGCAGGCGATCATTGTTACAGTCGGCATGGTCGGGGATCAATCGTCCTTGGCGAGTGCAATTATTCCGCAGCCCGCATTTGCCGTGCGAAGCCGAGCAGGCCGCCGCCGCGCTGCGCGCGGTAGTGGTCGGCATGGGCGGGATCGTCGGTGTGGCGGACGAGGTCGGTGACCGGCGTGTAGCTCAGCATGCGTCCGCCGTCGGGCAGCGCGGTGCAGGAAAAGCGCAGCACCTGCCCGTCGGCCAGATTGATGTTGATCGGCGTGGAATCGCCGACCCGCATCGCCTCGGTGCGCCGCGCGATGAAGGTGCTCAGCTCGTCCTCGGGCAATTGCCACGCGCCGGTGTCGCGGCCGTGATACATCAGCGCGATGAACGGCGGCTTGGCATCGGCCTGCTCGTCCGACAGCGCGAAATAATCGCGGAAGGCGCGGTTGATGAACTCGGCGCGGGTATCCGCATCGAGCAGCACGATACCGATGTCGACCTGATCTAGCGCCGCCGACAGCCGCATCGCGGTGGCGTAATGCTTTTGCTCCCACGCAAATGCGTCGATCCATTTCTGCCGGAGCAAGCCGGTGACGACGGCCGTGCCGCTGGCGGTGACGGCGAGCAGCACCATGCGTGAAATATCCGACAGATCGTAGCCGGGCACCGCGCGGTGATTGAGAAAGAATGCCGCCGACGAGACCACCGCGATCGCGGCGCTGGCCAGCCCCGAGACGATGCCGCTGATGCAGCCGGCGAGCGCCACGATGCAGACGAACAGCGGCGCTGGATTGGGGACGGTAACGAAATGCCGGTCGATCACGAAGGCGGCCAGCGCCGTCGCTGTCGTCAGAACCGGGCCGGAAATGGCGCGCCAGTCTAACTGCATGTTTTTCGCTCGTCGTCCGCCGACAACCCCATCAAGGTGGGCAGTGTGCCAGTACGGCTTCAAACGCAGCGGAATTCCTGCGGCCATTGTTAAAGCGGCATTGCACCGAAGCGGCAGGCTTTCCCATTGTTGAAATCAAATGATATTTGAAAGCGGATGGAACCCGGTTCCAGACCCGCGGGTTAGCGGCACGCCATTGCATGAGGATTTCGATGCCCACCATTTCTCCCACGCTGCTGCCGATCCTGCTGCTGTTCGCCTCCAATCTGTTCATGACCTTCGCCTGGTACGGCCATCTGAAGTTCAAGGAGAGCCCGCTGCCCTGGGTGATCCTGGTAAGCTGGGGCATCGCCTTCTTCGAATACTGGCTGGCGGTGCCGGCCAACCGCTGGGGCAGCGCGGTCTATTCGGCGGCACAGCTCAAGACCATTCAGGAGGTCATCACGCTGGTGGTGTTCGCCGGATTCTCGGTGCTGTACCTGAAGGAGCCGCTGGGCTGGAATCACGCGCTCGGCTTTGCCTTCATCGCGCTGGGAGCGTTCTTCATTTTCCACAAGTGGGGATGAATAGAGTTTTGGCGGCCTTCAGGCCGCTGTCGGCGGCGGCCATGTTGGCTTGATCAACGTGTGTTCGATTAGCTTACCTTCGTTTGCCTCTTTAATTGAACGCAGAAGGCGTGAAGCATTAGCGACGCTCTTTAAGAGGTGGTCGGTCTCCTCGGAGCTTTCATATTGATTTTCGATCATGATAACGCCCGGGCATTTTGGTTTCTGGCAGGTGCCTTAGATTCATGGATATCTAAGGCGCGTGCCTTTTCCAAGCTTCCCAATTGCGAAATCTTGGCTACTTCGCCGCCGGCGCCACCCGCAGCACGCGCCCTGCCGAACTATCCGTCAAAAGCCACAGCGCACCATCCGGTCCCTGGCGCACGTCGCGAATACGCTCGTTGAGATTTTGCAGCAGGCGCTCTTCCGACGTCACGGCGTTGCCGTTCAGCGTCAGCCGCACCAGCATGGCGCCGCGCAGTGCGCCGGTGAACAGGCTGCCGGACCATTTCGGAAACAGTTTTCCGCCATAGAACGTCATGCCGGACGGCGCGATGGACGGCACCCAGTATTTCACCGGCTGTTCCATGCCGTCCTTCGCGGTCGTCTCGTGAATCCTGGCGCCGGAATAGTCGATGCCGTAGCCGATCACGGGCCAGCCGTAGTTCTTGCCCTTGCCGATGATGTTGACCTCGTCGCCGCCGCGCGGGCCGTGCTCGATCTCCCACAGATCGCCGCTCGCCGGATTGATCGCGAGGCCCTGGCCGTTGCGATGGCCGTAACTCCAGATCTCCGCCTTCGCATCGCTGCGGCCGGCGAACGGATTGTCCGCCGGCGCCGATCCGTCCGGCGCGATGCGGATGACCTTGCCGAGGTGATCGCCGAGCAGCTGCGCGGAATCGCGTCCCGAATAATGCTCGCCGAGCGTTGCGAACAAATTGCCGTCCGCGGCCTGCACGAGGCGGCAGCCGTAATGATTGCCCGATGACAGCGGACCCTGCTGGCGGAAGATCACCTTGACCTCGTTGAGCCGGCCCTTGCCGTCGTCGAGCCTGGCGCGTGCGATCGCGGTGCGTCCGCCGCCGTCGGTGCGTTCGGCGTAACAGAAATAGATCGTGCGGTTCTGCGCGAACGCCTTGTCGGCGATGACGTCGAGCAGGCCGCCCTGGCCCGAGCCCCAGACGTCGGGAACGCCCTTCAGCGGCGGCGACACCTGGCCTTCGCCGGAGACGATGCGCATGCGGCCGGGACGTTCGGTCACCAGCATCGTGCCGTCGGGCAGGAACGCCAGCGCCCAGGGATTGACGAGGCCGCGCGCGACGGTGCGCACTTCGAGTTCGCCGGCCGACGAGCCGAACACCGGGTCTTCGCCGCGCGTGCCGGTGGCGATCAGGAACGAAGCCGCGAGCAGGATCGCTGCCGCGAGCGAAACGGTCACAAGTCCGACAGGTGTTTTCATCGTCGTCCAGTCGCGATGCCTGACATCGCGGGTTGCTTCAACGGAAGATGCAACGGATGGCGCCGCCGACGCCGGATCTATCCCGGGATCGGCATCGCCATGGTGGCCTTGATCGACAGCACCGTCAGCGTGACCATCACGCACAGCGACACCGTGCCGATCGCCAGCGAGGTGACGATGGCATTGGTCAATCGGGATGACGCAACTGGCACGGGGCGGTTTGCGAAGCCTGCCGTGCCCGGCGACCGTATCATGGTCTAAATCCTTCGAGATGCGGGCGAATCACCCGCGGCCTGAAGGGAACCTCGCCTGACTCGCCGGGCAACATTGCGGCAGACCGGTCGCGAAAATGGCCAAACCGGGGCAAAGGTTAACAGCAGGGCGCCGTTGTTAACCTTTGGCGGCCTCCTCGCGCGAATGTGAAAACGAAGCTGATGCGGCGCGCCGTTTCAGGCGCTCGCCTCGATATCGGCGGCATCGTCGATTTTGGCGTCCGCCTGCCAGTCCATGGCGACGAAACCCTCGGTCTGCTCGACCCGGCGCAGCCAGGCACGGATCGCCGGGAAAGTCGCCAGATCATAGTCGCAGCGGTCGGCGACGTGGGTGTAGCCGTACAATGCGATGTCGGCGACGGTGAGCTGGCCGGCGGCGAAGAACGCGCGCGTCTTGAGATGGTTTTCCATCACCTGCAGCGCCGCGTAGCCGCGCTCCATCCAGTCTTCCAGCGCGTGGGTTTGCAGATCGCGGCCGCCCTTCACCAGCGACAGCCAGAAATATGCAGCGCCGATATTTGGCTCCAGCGCGTGCTGTTCGAAGAACATCCATTGCAGCGCCTCGGCGCGCTCGACCCGCGATTCCGGCGCCAGCGAAGTGCCGCCGCAGACGTACCAGAGGATGGCGTTGGATTCGGCGAGATACCGCCCTTCGGCGACTTCCAGCAGCGGCACCTGGCCGCTCGGATTTTTCTCCAGGAATTCCGGGGTGCGGCTTTCACCGCGGAGAATGTCGACCTCGATGGCCTGATACGGCGCACCGAGCAGCGCCAGCGCAAGGCGGACCTTGTAGCTGTTGCCGGAGCGCTGCATCGAATAGAGCTTGTACATCGTCTGCTGTTTCATTCGGTCGGGGTAACGATCGGTCGCGGAGCTTTCGCGCCGCAACGCGGCTAAACAATGATGCCGATGCGGATGCGTCGCAAGACCCGCGAGATGGAAAAAGTCCAAAACTCTACCGCACTGCACGCGCGCAGAACGATTCTACCGACACGTCGGAGCAATCCGGATCACGCTTGCGCGATTCCCTGTGCGCCGAGGCTGACAGGTGCGCGATCGAGCACCGCGCGCCGCAGGACGACGGCGAAGAAAGCGAGTTCGACCAGGAGACCGAGGGGGATGGTCGTGACCTCGGCGATACTGCGCGACAGCAGCGGCACGATCCAGGCCGCGGCAAGGATGCTGATCTCGAAATCGCGAAATCCTTGCCGTAACCCGTAGCGCGCAAGGAATGCGATCGCGACCGCGAGCACGACGAAGTCGTAGTCGAGCACGTAGGGCGTTGCGAGCAGGCTGCCGAGCGCCAGCGCCGCGGCCTTCAGTTCGAACGCGGCGTCGCTGTGCCAGAGCCAGGCGATGCAGGCCGCGAGCGCGGCGAGCAACGTGCCTTGCGCCGCATAGGCGAGCGGCACGCCGAGGCCCCATGCGCGCACCGCCGAGAAGATCGACTGGATCTTCTGCCAGCCGGTGCCGCCCTGTTCGAGCACGACGACCTGCGTGAAACTCATCGATTCGTGGAAGGCGTGCCAGATGCCGCTGCCGAGCGTGGCGAAACTCAGGGCGACCAGCGCGGCGACGGTGATGGCGGCCGCGCCGATGCTGCGCCAGCGCCCGCTTGCGAGCAGCGCGATCGGGATCAGCGCGCCGAATTGCGGCTTGTAGGCGAGCAGGCCGATCAGCACGCCGGCCACGACGGGCCGGCGATTGAGGCAGAGCAGCGCGCCGCCGAGCAGCGCCGCGGTGAGGAAGCCGTTCTGGCCGTGGCCGACATTGACGAACACGGCCGGGAAGGCGGCAGCGACGAGCAAGGTTTCGCTGCGCGGCAGGATCGCCCTGATGACGGCAAGGTAAGCGGCGAGGCCCGCCACCAGCCAGAGCGCGAGCCCAAAGGCATAGGGAACGGCGGCGACGAGAACGGCGATCGCCAGGAAGAACGGCGGATAGTGCCAGCCGTAGAACGGCACGTCCTTGCCATCGAACACCGCCTTCTCGGCGGCATGCTGGAGCGGCGGCGAATAGGCATCGGCGGCGCGGCCCTGCCAGGTCAGCGTCCCTGCCGCATAGACGTTGGAAAAGTCCGTGCCGATCGGCTGGCCGTTGCGGTCGATCAGGCCGTCGGAGACCGCGATCCAGCCCGCGAACACCAGCACCGACAGGCCGAGCAGCATCAGGCTGTAGCCGCGCATGCGCGCCGCCGTCAGCCATTCGCCCGATCGCAGGCCTTGCCAGAAATGAGTCATTTGAGCGCGGATTTTTTGCGAAAATTGCCCGATATTGCTCCGACCGTACCGATCCGGCTTTAACGTTCCCTAAAGTTTGGCACGTATGCGACCAAGCTTCTTGCGATGCAGCGCCCAGCGTTTTAGGGTGCCGCGATCCCATCACAAAGAGTCGTGGAATCCCCTG
>JAQSDT010000155.1 GCA_029946075.1 bacterium
GGCAGCGAGTTCTCGGTGCTGGCCGGCTCCGGCTGCTACAGCCGGTTCATCGGCAGCACGAGCTCGAAGGCGCTCGATCCGGATTTGCGGCAGATGGTCGAAGCCGCGTTCCAGCGCCGCAAGAACGAATTCGCCGACCATCGCAGCGTGCTTTATCTGCGCACCGGCAGCGGCCGCGAAGTGGTGGTGCTGCTGCAGGCCGAGCGCCAGCTTTCCGACACCGATCGCGCGCTGGTCGAAATCTTCTCCAGCCGGCTGTCGATCGCGTTCGACAACGTCATTCTCTATCGGCAGCTGCACGAGGCCAATACCCAGCTCGAGGACCGCGTCGCCCAACGCACCCGCGCGCTGATGCAGGCCAACCGCCGCCTGTCGGCGCAATGGCTGCGGCTGCAGCGCGCCAACGGCTTCAAGAACGAAATTCTGGGCACCGTCGCCCACGATCTGAAAAACCCGCTCGGCGTCATCCTCGGCCGCACCGAAATGCTCACCGAACTGATCGGCGCCGGCTCGCCGAAGGAGAACGTCACCGCGCAGGTCGAGCACATCCGGGACGCCACCAAGCGGCTGACCTCGATGGTCGATCATCTGATTTCGGACGCGATGGCCGATGCCTTCGACATCACCATCCGCCGCGAGCCGGTCGACGTCGCGGCCCTCGTCGCCGAAGTCACCGACGCCAATCTGCCGCTGGCCGTCAACAAGCAGCAGACCATCAGCATCTCGGCGCCGCCGAATTTCGTCACCATGTGCGACGCCGACCGCATCCGCGAGGCGATCGACAACCTCGTCAGCAATGCCATCAAATATTCGCCGATCGGCGGCAAGATCACCGTCTCCGTCGCCCATGAGGGCCACGACACCGTGATCCGGATTGCCGACGAAGGCGCAGGCCTGAGCCCCGAAGACCTCGGCCGGCTGTTCGGCCGCTTCCAGCGTTTGTCGGCCAAGCCGACCGCGGGCGAAAGCTCGACCGGCCTTGGCCTGTCCATCGTCAAGCGCATCATCGACATGCATGGCGGCCATGTGACTGCAGACAGCGCCGGGCCCGGACAGGGCTCGACGTTTACGGTTACACTTCCCGCAACAGAGACGACATGACCCAGAGCCAGCACATCATCATCGTCGACGACGAGGCGCCGGCCCGCGAAATGGTCGGCGATTACCTCAAGATGCACGGCTTTTCCGTGACGCTGTGCGACGGCGGCAAGAGCCTGCGCGGCGTGATCGAGACCAACGTCCCCGACCTCGTGGTGCTCGACCTCAACATGCCCGAGGAAGACGGGCTCTCGATCATCCGCGACCTCAAGAGCCGCATCAACGTGCCCGTCATCATGCTGACGGCGACCGCCAGCCCGATCGACCGCGTCGTCGGTCTCGAACTCGGCGCCGACGACTACATCGCAAAGCCCTGCGAATTGCGCGAACTGATGGCGCGTATCCGCTCCGTGCTTCGCCGCAGCACGCCCGCCAAGGCCGCCGCGCCTGAAGCATCCGCCGCCAAGGCCGACAAGGAGCAGCTGGTTCGCTTCGGCACCAAATGGCTCGACCTCGAAGCCCAGGCGCTGCGCGACGACGAGGGCAACGAGCACCCGCTGACGGCGTCCGAATTCGGCCTGCTGAAGGTATTCGCGGCCAATCCGAAGCGCGTGCTGTCGCGCGAGCGGCTGCTGGAGCTTGCCAACGCCCGCGACGCCGAAGCCTTCGACCGCGCCGTCGACCTGCGCATCATGCGCATCCGCCGCAAGATCGAGATCGACCCGACCAAGCCCGCCGTGATCCGCACCATCCGCGGCGGCGGCTATCTGTTCTCGCCGACCGGCGACAAGGGTTAGCTCAAATTGTCGTCCCCGCGAAGGCGGGGGCCAATAACCACAGGATCGAGTTGGTTGGCTGAGCTTTGGCTCCAGCCCTTTCCAACAATCGCCAACGATGGTTATGGGTCCCGGATCGCGCTTCGCTTGTCCGGGACGACGAGATTTGTTCCCGGAAACGCGTACCCTTCGAAAACCGCCCCTTCCGATTTTCCACCTGTTGAAATTACTCACATTTCCGCCGCCAATGTTTCGTCGCGGGGCCTGCGACGAAACAATTCTCCCCCTCACGAAACCATTTTTTGCTTTCGGTGCAGACATCCCGAAACCGAGCCAAATTAACAATCCTCCCAACGAAACGCCGCCGCGTGGCGTCGAACTGGGAGCCTGTCATGCCGAACGTCATCGCCATCAACGCCGCAGCCCGAAAGACCATCGAGGCTGCCCGTGCGATATCGGATGAGATGCTGCTGGAAAGTATCGCCACGGGCGACCGCACGGCGATGCATGTGCTTTATTCCCGTCACAACGTCCGGGTTTACCGCTTCGTGCTGCGCATGCTGCGCGACACCACCAGCGCGGAAGATCTCGTCAGCCAGGTGTTCCTCGATGTGTGGCGGACCGCCAGCCAGTTCGAAGGCCGCTCGCAGGTCTCCACCTGGCTGCTGTCGATTGCCCGTTTCAAGGCGCTGACCGCGCTGCGCCAGCGCAAGCACGAGGACATCGATCAGGACGACGTGCTCGAAATCGCCGACGATGCCGATACGCCGGAAGCCTCGCTCGACCGCAGCAACACCAGCGCCATCCTGCGCGCCTGCGTCGCCAAGCTGTCGCCGGCGCACCGCGAGATCATCAATCTGGTCTACTACCACGAGAAGTCGGTCGAAGAGGCCGGCGAGATCATCGGCATTCCCCAGAGCACGGTGAAGACGCGGATGTTCTATGCCCGCAAGCAATTGGCCGAATTGCTTAAGGGTGCCGGCGTGAGCAGCCTCGCCGCATAAATATAAGATATTTCAATAACTTACGTTGCTATCAGCGTACGAAATGGGTCGGCTTTGCCGGCCCAAATTATTATCGCCGACGAAACAATTGAAACAATTGGCGACATCAGGCGGAAAAACTCAGCCCCTATAACGATCCTCAACAACGCAACGCCAACGCCGAACAGGAGAGCGAACATGCTGAAGCCGTCCTTCCGCCTTTTCATCGTCCCGCTCGGCGCCGTTGCAACGCTTGCCTCGCTGTCGGCCCAGAACGTCCAGCCCCGCGCCCAGCGCGACGCCGGTTCGATGCTGGTCCGCGAGCAGGTGGTCGATTGCAGCACCAAAAGCATCAAGGAGGTCTGCGTGATCTCCTACGACAGCGAGACCAACCGCTGAATTTCCTGGAATAGCCTTCAAGTTACCTCCAACGACCCGGCCGGGATGCCCCCCAAGCCGGGTCGCTCTGCGTTTGCGCCCGGTTTCGTGTTCGCATCCCCGGAAAATCTCACGCAGGCGTGACGTCGCCTGAGCCGCCATCGGCGTAACGCCCGGCCACATCATCGCGAAGTTCATTCAGCACCCGGCAATGGACCGATCTCGCCGGGATCGCCGATGGACCGACACCATGCTCAATCTCGTTCTCGCACTGCTTGCCGGCGCCGTCACCGTCGCAGCGCCTTGCACCCTGCCGATGCTGCCTATCCTGCTCGGGGCATCGGTCGGCCAGACCGGCAAGGCGCGGCCGGCGATGATCGCGCTCGGATTCGTGATGTCATTCTCGATGGTGGCATTGGCTCTGGGCGCGATCACCCGGGTGTTCGATTTCGATCCCAATCATTTGCGCAACGCCGCCGCCGTGCTGCTGCTCGGCTTCGGACTGCTGATGCTCTGGCCGGCGCCGTTCGAGTGGCTGTCGGCCCGTATCGGCGGCTTCAACAGCACGTCGCCCGCTTCCCGGCCAAGCGTGATCGGCGGCTTCGTGCTCGGCACCACGCTCGGCCTGGTGTGGACGCCTTGCGCCGGCCCGGTGCTGGGCTCGATCCTGACGGTCGTCGCAACGTCGCAGGACACCGCCTGGGCGAGCCTGCTGCTGATCGTCTACGCGATCGGCGCCGCACTGCCGATGCTCGCCATTGCTTACGGCGGTCAGGCCGTCACCACGCGCGTACGCAGCATCGCGCGGATCGCCCCGCGCCTGCAGCAGGGCTTTGGCGTCGTCGTCATCGCCTTCGCGGCGCTCTCATACTTCCAGTACGACACGCTGATCGTGTCGTGGCTGACTTCGTTTTACCCCAACGGCCAGATCGGCCTCTGATGGAGATTGTCATGACCTCACGCGCCCTCGCCGCCGCCGCCGTCCTCGCATTGTCGCTCGCCGGCGCCGCCACCGCCTTCAGCGGCGACACGACACGCCCGGCCGAAGCTCCGATCGTGGTCGCAGCCGTGCAGGGCACCGCGCCCGAATTCGTCGGGCTCGGCAACTGGTTCAACTCGGCACCGCTCAAACTCGCCGACCTGCGCGGCAAGGTGGTGCTGGTCGATTTCTGGACCTATGGCTGCGTCAACTGCGTCAACACGCTGCCGCACGTCACCGCGCTCCATGAAAAATACCGGGATCGAGGCCTCGTCATCGTCGGCATCCATACGCCGGAATTTCCGTTCGAGCGTTCCGCGACCAACGTCCAGACTGCGCTGAAGCGGCACGGCATCACCTATCCGGTCGCGCAGGACAACGACTCCAAGACCTGGAATGCCTGGCGCAACCGCTATTGGCCGGCACAATATATCGTCGACCAGAACGGCAAGATCGTATTCCAGCACGACGGCGAGGGCCAGTACGAGGAAATCGACCGTACCGTCGGGCGGTTGCTGAACGCGGCCAGCTGAGATCGTTCAACTTTCGCCGGCAAGCCCGCTTGCCACTTGACCCGCTCACAGGGGTCATGATGTTTGCCGCCGACGATGGATATGGCGGCAAACACCGATGAAGTTCGGCTGCGCAAGGGTGTCTCGCTCAGGGAGAGGTTGCTCTGGGCGGCTTCCGGCGCCGTGCTGTTGCTGATCCTCGTTCCGGGCCTCATGACCTGGGCGTGGGACGGCCGGCCATTGCTGGTCGCACTGTGGGCCGTGCCGCTCGGATTGTTCCTGATCGGCGTTGCCGCCCTCGAACCCAACGTGGCCTGGATCATCACACCGGACGGCATCGCGATCGGCGAGCAGCGCCCGCTCGGGCGGCTGCACAAGCGAATGATCGGCCTTCACGATATCGCCGGCGTCAGCGTCCGCAGGAACCGGTTCAGCTATCCCGCGAGCTTCAGCCTCGCATGTATGTTGGCCTCCGGCAATATCCTGATCTCGCCGCCGCTGCCTGATATCACGCGCGTCAACGAAACCGCCGAAACGGTTGCGGCGATGCTCGGTCTTCCCGCGGCCGCTCCCGTCGACAATCCGCTCGATGCCAACAATCCCGTGATCAGGCTTGGCTCACCGCTCACCCCGGTGCTCGGCCGGGTGATTCCTGCGATCGTGCCGGCGTCGGCTGTCCTGTGCACCGTACCATTCCTGGTCGCGCTCTGGATCGGCGAGACCGAACTGGCGCTCGGATTGCTGTTGCCGCTCGGCCTGTTCGTTGCCTTTACGCTTTACCGCAACGCGCACCGGCTCTCCGGCGCGTTCTGGATCGTCAGGCACGGCGAGATCCGCATCGAGCGGCTGACATTGAGCGGTGCGGTCGCGGCCGAGACGATCCGCCCCGCTGACGTCGCAGCGATCGAGGTCGACAAGCCCGATCGCAAGGGTAGAACCTGCACCATCAGCATCCGCCTGCACACCGGCCAGACGTTCCGCAGCCCGACAAGATACGACGAAAGCGGGGCAAGCGCCGTGCGCGCGGAAATCATCCGGCGCCTCGATGCCCCTCCCGATACCGGAACACTGACGAGATAGCGGAACTCCGCTGCAAAAAGGCGCGGTATTGTTGTCGCATCCGGCGTGATAGACTCCATGCCGGAATTGATAACGACAGGTGACGGCGATGTTCGAAGGCTGGGATGCAATCGTATTGGCCCGGGCGCAGTTTGCCTTCACGATGTCGTTTCACATCATCTTTCCCGCCTTTTCGATCGGGCTCGCGAGCTATCTGGCCGTACTCGAAGCGCTGTGGCTGTGGACCGGGCGCGAGGTCTTCATCAACCTGTTCAACTACTGGCTCAAGATCTTCGCCGTCGCGTTCGGCATGGGCGTGGTGTCAGGCATCGTGATGTCCTACCAGTTCGGCACCAACTGGTCCGCTTTCTCCGACAAGACCGGCCCGGTGCTCGGCCCGCTGATGGCCTATGAGGTGCTCACCGCGTTCTTCCTCGAAGCGGGTTTTCTCGGCGTGATGCTGTTCGGCCTGCAACG
>JAQSDT010000156.1 GCA_029946075.1 bacterium
GCCGCGGAACCCGGGTCGCCTGTGGCTACAGATTGCTGTCGGTGATCGCCGAATAGACCATCGTGCGCAGTTCGCGTCGCAACGGATAGGCGCTCGACGGCAGCACCTGCGTCATGAAAATCATGATCAGTTCCTCAGCCGGATCGACGAAGAACGACGTTGTCGCAGCGCCGCCCCAGTTGAATTCGCCGGGGCTGCCCGCGATCAGCGTCTCGGCGGGACGCATGGTGACGGCAAAGCCGAGGCCGAAGCCGATGCCGTTATAGGCGGCCTCGGAGAACAGCGAACGCGACATCGCCGGCAGATCCACGCCGCCGGGCAAATGGTTCGACGTCATCAGCTTCAGCGTTTTCGGGCCGAGCAGGCGAACGCCGCCGAGTTCGCCGCCATTGAGCAGCGCGCGGCAGAAGGTGAGGTAGTCGGCCGCGGTCGAGCACAGGCCGCCGCCGCCGGAGATGAACGAGGGCGGCGACAGGAACGAACTCGTCGTCGGGTCGTCCTGCAACGTCAATTTGGCCTCGCCGGCGGCCATGCCGATCTGCACACCGGCCGAATAGCACGCCGCGAAACGGTGCGCCTTTTCCCTGGGGACGAAGAAGTCGGTGTCCTTCATGCCCAGCGGATCGAAGATGCGCTCTTTCAGGAACTGTTCGAACGGCATGCCGCTGATCACGCCGACGAGATAGCCGAGCACGTCGGTGGCAACCGAATAGTTCCAGGCCTCGCCGGGCGAAAACTCCAGCGGAATTTTCGCGAGGTCGTCGATCATGGTCTGCAGCGTGCCGGCCTTGATCACTTCGCCGATCTTGGTCTCGCGATAGGCGGCATCGACGTTCGATCGCTGCTGAAAGCCGTAGGTGAGGCCCGAGGTGTGGCGCAGCAGGTCGACGATCAGCATCGGCCGCGTCGGCGGGCGGGACAGGAACGCCGGATAGGTCCCCGCCGCGAACACGCCGAGGTTCTTCCAGGACGGAATGTATTTGTGGACGGGCTCGTCGATCGCGACGCGGCCTTCCTCGACCAGCATCATGAAGGCGACCGAGGTCAGCGGCTTGGTCATCGAATAGATACGGAAGATGGTGTCGTCCTTGACCGGCACCTTGCGCTCGAGATCGGCAAAGCCCTGTACGCTGGAATGCACGATCTTGCCGCGGCGGTAGATCAGCAGCTGCGTGCCCGGGAAGCGGCCGGCGTCGATGTAACGCTGCTTGAGGTGGTTTTCGAGGCGGTCGAGCGCCGCCTGGGACATTCCGGCGGATTCGGGCGAGGCGGGGGTAGGGGCTAACATCGGCAACTCTCTCCGGCAGGGAAACTGAAGCGTTCTCGAGCGAAGTGGATACCGGTTCGCGTGAAGAAAACGCGTCAAAACAATAATCTGGAGCCCGGTTCTGATGCAATCAGGACCGGAAAGGCTCCAAAGCTTTGATAGCCGAAAAGTGTACGCCGTTCCAACCGCCCGGGTCTATCCGACCCGGAACGGTGGTATACGGTCCCGCCAGCCAACGCGTAGCCCGCAGGACAGCCCAGAATGACCCAGTTCAACGAAACCGAATTGACCGCCGCCGTGGTCCGCAGCTTCGACGAAACGCCGGATCCGCGCGCCAAATTCCTGCTGCAGGAACTGGTCAAGTCGCTGCACGATTACGTCCGCAAGACCGACCTCACCTTCGAGGAATGGGAATACGCGATCGATTTCCTGACCCGCACCGGCCAGAAATGCACCCCGATCCGCCAGGAATTCATCCTGCTGTCCGACGTGCTCGGTGTGTCGATGCTGGTCGATGCTGTGAACCACCGGGAGCGCGAAGGCGCCACCGAGACCACGGTGCTGGGGCCCTTCTATGTCGGCGAGCACAAGGTGCAGCCGCATGGCACGGATATCTCCGCCAACCTGACCGGTGAGCGGATGTTCGTGCAGAGCCGCGTCACCGACCTCAAGGGCAAGCCGCTGGCGGGCGTGCCGGTCGACATCTGGCATGCCGATGATGACGGCTTCTACGATTCCCAGAAGCCGACCTACGCCACGCAGGGACCGTCGTCACGGGCGCGCTTCATTACGGATTCCGACGGCCGGTTCTTTTTCCGCACCATCCTGCCGTGCAGCTATCCGATCCCGACCGACGGCCCGGTCGGCGAGATGATCCTGCTGACGCGCCGCCATCCGATGCGGCCGGCCCACGTGCATTTCCTGGTCGACGCGCCCGGCCACCAGCCGCTGATCACCCACGTCTTCATCGACGGCGACAAATATCTCAATTCCGACGTCGTCTTCGGGGTCAAGGACGAGCTGGTCGCGAGGATCGAAAAACGCACGGACCCGGCGATGCCGGACGGCCAGCCGGCGGCCGCGCCATGGCACCTGATGAGTTACGAATTCCGCATGAAACCGGGTGACGGAAACGCGCCAAAACCGATGATGGCGAAGGCCTCAGAGACCGCCTGACGAGCCGGTAAACACGCCTGCATAATTCTTGTGCGCCGCACAAGGATTGGGCGAATCGCAATTTTTGAAAGCGAGGGCCGCTTTCATAGGCGTGACTAATTTTTCGCCACGAATTTTTTAAAATACTGAAATAATTGTCCTTTTCGCACTGCGGGAGGCTTGGCACGAAGCTTGAATAGCTAGTGCTGACGCCATTGAAGCCGTCCCTCGAGACTAATCATCCGAATTGTGACGCCGCCAATTCCGGGGCCTCCCTGGAACGCGCCCTCCTGCGCCTCGCGCGGTGTTGCCAGACGGACGGCCCGTTAACGCACCCGACCAGACGCAAAGGACAGCGACCCAGATGACGAAGCCCACCACCCCGACCTCTCGTGGTTTCAGCCGCCGCCAGATCCTGAAGGCAACCGGTGGTACGGCCGCATTGCTCGCCGCGGCCAAGCTCAACTTCCCCGCCGGCGCGTTCGCGCAGGGTACGGGTCCGGAGGTGACCAAGGCGATACTCGGCTTCATCGCGCTGAGCGATGCCGGTCCGCTGTTCGTCGCCAAGGACAAGGGCATGTTCGCCAAATACGGCATGCCCGATGTCGAAGTCGCCAAGCAGGCGTCGTGGGGCACTACCCGCGACAATCTCGTGCTCGGCTCGGAAGGCAACGGCATCGACGGCGCGCATATCCTCACCCCGATGCCGTATCTGATCTCGGCCGGAAAGGTGACGCAGAACAACGTCCCGACGCCGATGTATATCCTGGCGCGGCTCAACCTCGACAGTCAGTGCATTTCCGTTTCCAACGAATATGCCGACCTCAAGCTCGGCGTCGACACCGCGCCGTTCAAGGTTGCACTGGAAAAGAAGAAGGCCTCCGGCAAGGCGATCAAGGCTGCGATGACGTTCCCGGGCGGCACCCACGATCTGTGGCTCCGCTATTGGCTCGCCGCAGGCGGCATCGATCCCGACAAGGACATCGAAACCATCGTGGTGCCGCCGCCGCAGATGGTCGCCAACATGAAGGTCGGCACCATGGATTGCTTCTGCGTCGGCGAGCCGTGGAACCTGCAGCTGATCAATCAGAAGATCGGCTACACCGCGGTCACCACGGGTGAAATCTGGGGCAAGCATCCCGAGAAGTCGCTGGGCATGCGCGCGGCCTGGGTCGACAAACATCCGAAGGCTGCCCAGGCGATCCTGATGGCCGTGATGGAGGCGCAGCAATGGGCCGACAAGGCCGAGAACAAGAAAGAACTCGCGACCATCATGGGCAAGCGGCAGTGGATGAACTGCCCGGTCGAAGACGTCTATGACCGTTCGGCCGGCAAGTTCGACTACGGCATCCCCGGCAAGGTCGTCGAGAACTCGCCGCACATCATGAAGTACTGGCGCGACCACGCCTCCTATCCGTTCAAGAGCCACGATCTCTGGTTCCTCACCGAGGATATCCGCTGGGGCAAGTATGACGCGGGCTTCGACACCAAGGCGCTGATCGCCAAGGTCAACCGCGAGGATCTCTGGAAAGAGGCCGCCAAGACCATGGGCGTTGCGGCTGCCGACATTCCGGCCTCGACCTCGCGGGGCAAGGAAACCTTCTTCGACGGCAAGGTGTTCGATCCCGAAAACCCGGCCGCGTACCTGAAGTCGTTGTCGATCAAGCGCGTTGAAGTCTGATCCAAGCCGGGCCGCGCGCAAAGCGCGTGCGGCCCGTTTCCTGAACACGGAGATGCATTTTCAATGTCGATGCCAGCACTGAAAACCGAAGCCACCGAGGTGGCCATGCCAGCCGCTTCACAGGCCGCTGCGTCGCCGGTGGTGACGATGACGCCGAAGAAGGCGCCGCAGGCCGAGAAGTACATCAAGATGAGCAAGGAGGTCGCGGTGCGCGTCGTGCCGCCGCTGGTCGTCGTTGCGCTCCTGATGCTGGTCTGGGAACTGATTTGCCGCCGTACCGGCTCGACCCTGCCGCCGCCTTCGCGCGTCTTCAACGATACCAGGGAATTGATCTTTGATCCGTTCTTCGACCGCGGCGGCATCGACAAGGGTCTGTTCTGGCATCTTTCCGCCAGCCTTCAGCGCGTCGCGCTTGGCTATTCGATCGCCGCGATCGTCGGCGTCGCGCTGGGCACGCTGATCGGCCAGTCGGTCTGGGCCATGCGCGGTCTCGATCCGCTGTTCCAGGTGCTGCGTACCATTCCGCCGCTGGCCTGGTTGCCATTGGCGCTGGCGGCCTTCCGTGACGGTCAGCCCTCGGCGATTTTCGTCATCTTCATCACCTCGATCTGGCCGATCATCATCAACACCGCGGTCGGCATCCGCAACATCCCGCAGGACTACCGCAACGTCGCCGCCGTCGTTCAGCTCAATCCGCTGGAGTTCTTCGGCAAGGTCATGATCCCGGCGGCGGCGCCCTACATCTTCACGGGCCTGCGTATCGGCATCGGTCTGTCGTGGCTCGCCATCATCGCCGCAGAAATGCTGATCGGCGGCGTCGGCATCGGGTTCTTCATCTGGGATGCCTGGAACTCCTCGCACATCAGCGAAATCATCCTGGCGCTGTTCTATGTCGGCATCATCGGCTTCGTGCTCGATCGGTTGATCGCCGGACTGGGCAAGATCGTGACCCGCGGCACGTCCGCAGGCTGAAGGGAAACATATCATGCAGGCTTACCTGAAGCTCGACCACATCGACAAGTCCTTCACCCGCGGCAATGCCACGACCGAGGTGCTGAAGGAGATCAACCTGACGATCGACAAGGGCGAATACGTCTCGATCATCGGCCACTCCGGCTGCGGCAAGTCCACGCTGCTCAACATCGTGGCCGGTCTCACCACCTGCACCACCGGCTGCGTGCTGCTGGAAAACCGCGAAGTGAACTCGCCCGGTCCCGACCGCGCGGTGGTGTTCCAGAACCACAGCCTGCTGCCGTGGCTCACGGTCTACGAGAACGTCAAGCTCGGCGTCGACAAGGTGTTCTCCTCGACCAAGACCCGCGCCGAGCGCGATGCCTGGGTGATGCATAATCTGAACCTGGTGCAGATGGCGCACGCCAAGGACAAGCGCCCCAGTGAAATCTCCGGCGGCATGAAGCAGCGCGTCGGCATCGCCCGCGCGCTGGCCATGGAGCCGAAGGTGCTGCTGCTCGACGAGCCGTTCGGCGCGCTCGACGCGCTGACCCGCGCGCATCTGCAGGACTCGGTGATGGCCCTGCACCAGAAGCTCGGCAACACCATCCTGATGATCACGCACGACGTCGACGAGGCCGTGCTGCTGTCGGACCGCATCGTGATGATGACGAACGGGCCGAGCGCGCGGATCGGCGAGGTGCTGGAAGTGCCGCTGGCGCGGCCGCGCAAGCGGCTCGAGCTGGCGACCAACCCCGGCTACCTCAAGTGCCGCCAGCGCGTGCTCGAGTTCCTCTACGAGCGTCATCGCTTCGTGGAGGCTGCGTAGTCTTTGTTTCCTTCGCGCCGCAGTGGGGCGAAGGCTGGAAGAGGCAGGGGAAGAAAATGACGCCAGAGCAAGTCAATCTCGTGCAGCAAAGTTTCGCAAAAGTCGCTCCGATTTCCGAACAGGCTGCGGTGCTGTTTTACGGCCGCCTGTTCGAGGTCGCGCCGCAGGTCCGGGCGATGTTTCCGGACGACATGACCGAACAACGCAAGAAGCTGATGGCGACGCTCGCCGTCGTCGTGGGTGGCCTGACCAATCTGTCGGCCATTCTTCCGGCCGCCAGCGCG
>JAQSDT010000157.1 GCA_029946075.1 bacterium
AAGGTGCCGCGCGTCTCGGAAGGTGAGGACCCCGCCGCGATCGTCAGCTTTGAGATGGAGCAGATGATCCTGCCGCGCCTCGCCGGCGCACACGTGCCCGGCTGCTTCGGTACCGGCGATTTCGACAAGCAGCCCTACGTCGTCATGGAGAGCATCCCGGGCAAGACGCTGTACAGCCGGATCGACGAATTGCCGATCCCCTATGAGGAGGCGAGGGTGATCGTCGGCAAGATCGCGACCGCGCTCGCCGACCTGCACCGGCAGAACGTCATTCATCACGACATCAAGCCCAGCAGCATCATGTTTCGCCCATCGGGCGAATGCGTGCTGATCGATTTCGGCCTGTCGCATCACAGCCAGTTGCCGGACCTGCTGCAGGAAGAATTCCGCCTGCCATACGGCACGGCGCCCTACATGGCGCCGGAGCGGCTGCTCGGTGTTCGCGACGATCCGCGCAGCGATCTGTTTTCGCTCGGCGTGCTCCTGTACTTCTTCACGACCGGCGTGCGGCCGTTCGGCGAAACCGAGACGCTACGCGGCATGCGGCGGCGGCTGTGGCGCGATCCCTATCCGCCGCGCAAGCTGCGAGCCGATTATCCGCCGTGGCTGCAGGAGATCGTGCTGCGCTGTCTCGAGATCGATCCGGTCTGGCGTCATCCGACCGCCTCGCAACTGGCGTTCGACCTGGCGCATCCCGACCAGGTCAAGCTGACGGCGCGGTCGGAACGGCTGAAGCGCGATCCGCTCAGCACGGTGTGGCGCCGCCGCTTCAACGGCGAACTGAACCAGCCGAAGCCGAAAGCCGAAATGGCAGCGCAACTCGCGTCAGGCCCGATCATCGTCGTTGCGCTCGACACCGAGGAGGGCTCGGGCGCGCTCAACGAAAGCCTGCGCCGGACGGCCGAACAATTGCTGGCGACGCTGCCGTCCGCGCGGCTCGCCTGCCTCAACGTGCTCAAGCTCGGCCGCATCACCATCGACCGGACGCTCGACGAGCAGGGCCACAACAAGCATATCGACCGCCTCGTGGCCTTGCGGCACTGGGCGCAGCCGCTGGGGCTGGATGAAAGCCGGTTGACGGTGCATGTGCTGGAGGCGATCGATCCGGCATCCGCGATCCTGGAATTCACGGGGGTCAACCACGTCGATCATATCGTGATCGGCGCGCGGCAGAATTCGATGCTGCGGACGTTTCTCGGCAGCGTCTCGGCCAAGGTGGCGGCGGAAGCGGCCTGTACGGTGACGGTGGTCCGCCCGCCGCGATCGGGTGCGGTGTAGCTGGAGCGTCGACTCATTAGAGCGCAGCCAAATTCGGATAACCGCTATTGTGCACGAAGCGGACTAGCCGGGCTGGTCTGAGAATGTCCGTTGTTCGGAGCAGACCGGAAGTGGGGCTGCGGGTTCGTCAGGACCGCTTTTGACCCACAGCGGTCATCGGGTAAAAAACTAGAATACAACTTGCGTCGGAATACGGTCGTCGCCGTTGATGCAGCCTCAAAGGAAGATCCCCAAAAAAAGCGGTCGGTGTTCTACGCCACCATGCTCGATTGTCGCGTTGGAGGGCATAACCTCGGAACACACAAATGATCGCTGTTGGCGCTAACCTGAGCATGTGGTCTACGATGTATGTTTATCGGGGGTAGAGTCGACATGCCGCACGGGCTGGTCAAGGTCCGAGTCTGACCCCAGAGCAGACTTCCGGTACTAGTCCAGCATCGCCCCAATATGCTTTGATGTGCCGGGCTGAAATTGGAAATCTAGAGGCGTTATTTGACCGCCGAGCGCGTGGAACGGCGATTGGCAGCGGTACTGGCGGCGGATGTCGCCGGGTATAGCCGCCTCATGGGGACCGACGAGGAAGGCACGCTGGCCCGTCTCAAGGCCGTCAGGAAGGCCCTCGTTGATCCCACCATTACCTCCCATCGTGGACGCATCGTCAAGACGACTGGCGATGGCATGTTGGTCGAGTTTGCGAGCGTCGTGGATGCTGTGCGCAGCGCGGTTGAGGTGCAGCGCAGCATGGCGGAGCAGAACGCCACTGTGCCGCCGGGGCAGCGGATTGAGTTCCGGATCGGTATCCATGTTGGCGACATCATCATCGACGATAACGATATCTTCGGCGACGGCGTCAACGTTGCCGCACGGCTGGAGGGCATTGCCGAGCCGGGCGGAGTTTGCATGTCGGATGACGCCTATCGGCAAGTCCGAGGCAAGGTCGAGATCGCGTGTGATGACCTTGGGACGCAGACCCTCAAGAACATTGCCGAGCCGATGCGCGCGTGGCGATTGAGGATAAGCGCGAACGCTTCCGCGGCAACGTCGACCCATCCGCCGGTCGAGACCATGCGAACTTTGGCACTACCCGACAAACCCTCCATCGCAGTACTGCCGTTCCAGAACATGAGCGGCGATCCAGAGCAGGAATATTTCGCCGACGGGATGGTCGAGGACATCATCACCGCGCTGTCCCGTTTCAAGGCGCTGTTCGTCATCGCCCGCAACTCGAGTTTCACATACAAGGGGCGCGCCGTTGACGTTAAGCAGGTGGGGCGCGAGCTTGGGGTGCGTTACGTGTTGGAAGGGAGCGTTCGCAAAGCGACAAATCGAGTGCGCATAACGGGACAACTCGTCGATACCGCCACTGGGGCCCATCTTTGGGCGGAACGGTTTGATGGTGGGCTCAGCGACGTCTTCGATCTGCAGGACCAGGTGACTGAGAGCGTTGTCGGGGCGATCGCGCCAGCGGTGGAAAAAGCCGAGATCGAGCGTGCCAAGCGCAAGCCGACCGAGAGTCTCGACGCCTATGCGCTCTATTTACGCGGTTTGGCCAAGTTTTATCATTTTACTAACCGGCAAGCGAACGCCGAGGCGTTGCGCCTGTTCAACAGCGTGATTGAGCTCGACCCGGATTTTGCCTCTGCCTACGGTCGTGCCGCCTCTTGCTACGTCTACGCCAAGAGCGAAGGCTGGATTCTAGTCACAGCGAACGAGATTGCCGAAGTGACGAGGCTGGCTCAGCGGGCGGTTGTCTTGGGCAAGGATGACGCGTTCGCGCTTGCCGCCAGCGGGTTTGCCCTAGGGTATGTTGGTGGGGATCTCGGGGTAGGCGACGCCTTAATCGATCGCGCGCTTGTGCTCAATTCCAATTACGCCGAGGCATGGAATTTCGGCGGCTGGGTAAAAAATTGGCTCGGCGACCCGAAATCGGCGATCGAGCGCTTCGCGCATGCCATGCGCCTGAGCCCACTTGATCCGTGGCTGACGGGAATGCGAGGCGGTACCGCGCATGCACATTTCTTCCTGGGCCGCTATGACGAAGCGGCATCGTGGGCGGCAATGACATTGCAGGAAAATCCGGACTTTCAACTTGGATTGCGTATCGACGCCGCAAGCAACGCGATGGCCGGACGGTCGGAGCAAGCACATAAGGCCGTGGCTCGGCTGCGGCTCGTCAATCCTGCACTACGTGTTTCCAGTCTCAAAGACGTGCTGGGCCCTTATCGGCGTGCCGAAGACCGCGCACGATACGAGGAAGGGTTGCGGCAAGCCGGGCTGCCCGAATGACCATCCCAACTAGGTGCTCGCCCGTGGCGATAAGGTGAGACTGCGACTTCCGCTGTTGGCACATAGCGTGGTTTCGTTGCTCTGCAACAGTCGTCGGTTGACGCGGCACACCGGACACTGGCGAGTCGATAGAACAAGCGGGTTTATGCGTTCGTCGAAGAGCCTCGATCAACGCGCTTCACCGTCACTCGAGCGACTGAACCGGCGGCCCCTTGTATTTGCTCGCTGGCGCAGGCGGGGGATTCTTAGAGGCTGCACGTGCCGTCTGGCCCGACTGCGGCGCAATCGCCTCCGCCCTGGCGCCGCGCACGCTTTCCTTCGAAGCCTGCCGCCGATGCCGCGATGATCGGCGCCCGTCCAGCCCCCACGAGCGCGAGATCGCAGGTCCCGCCGAATAGCCCACGAACGCGCCCGCGACGGCGCCTACGGGTCCGAGCACGACGGCGCCGGCGACGGCACCGAGCGCGGCATCGCCCGCGCGGTTCTGCGCCAGCGCGGCGGTGGGCGCGAGCATCAGAAGCATCGCGGCTGCGGTGATGGCCTTGATCATTGGTCCCGTCCCTCGATGAGCGCAAGGCAAGGGTGATCGGGCTTTATGGCCGGAGGATGAATCTTTGTGGCCGCAGCATGAAGCTTTTGCGCGCGCGATGCCGCGATATCAGGAACCGGGGAGGGCGATCAGATCGCTTCGCCGCGTGCCAGCGCCGCAGCGCCGCGAATTGCGGAAATATTGGCCCGGTAGGATTCCACGGTGCTGCCCTTGAACACGGCGGAGCCTGCGACCAGCGCGTTGGCGCCGGCAGCAGCGAGTTGCCCCGCCACGTCGGGGCCGACGCCGCCATCGACCTCGATGTCGATCGGACGCCCTGCGGCCATCGCCCTGACGTCGCTGACCTTGCCGAGCGCGGATTTGATGAAGGCCTGTCCGCCGAAACCGGGATTGACCGACATGACCAGCACGAGATCGACGAGGTCGATGACATATTCGAGCGCGCTCACGGGCGTGCCCGGATTGAGCGAGACGCCGGCCTTCTTGCCGAGCGCGCGGATCGCCTGCAGCGACCGATGCAGATGCGGACCGGCCTCGGCGTGGACGGTGATCTGATCGCAGCCGGCCTTCGCAAACGCTTCGAGGTAGGGATCGCACGGCGCGATCATCAGATGCGCGTCGAAAATCTTCCTGGTGTGCGGGCGCATCGCCTTGATGACGTCGGGCCCGTAGGAAATGTTCGGCACGAAATGTCCGTCCATCACGTCGAGATGGATCCAGTCGGCGCCGGCGGCATCGACCGCGCGCACCTCTTCGCCGAGCTTGGCGAAATCCGCCGCCAGAATCGACGGGGCGATGACGAGCGGACGCGACGTGAATGGCTGGGACATGTGCGCTTTCCCGAAGCTCGAAGGGGGAGGGAACGGCTCCGCGTAACATGCAGGGCCGCAGGGAGCAATCTATCCGCCGTTCTCTCCTGTGGGCGGAAAAATCTGCCGCAGCGGGCAGCTATTGCCGGGCTTCTCGAAGGCCGGCGAACGCAGCAATGCCCGGTTTTATTGGGCTTTTTGCATTGGCACGGCGCTTGCTGATCTGTTTGGCACGCGTCGTCGGCCGCGATCCGCTGACCGGTTGGAGTTCTGCCATGTTCCTCGCTTTGGGTGCCGCTTCGTCGGCGATCGATGCGCTTCAAGCGCTGACGTCGTCGAAGTCATCGACGTCGTCCACCGGCGTGAAGCAGAAGGGCAATAGCCCGTTCGACCTGCTGTCGACGAATGCCCAGGCTTCGGTCGGCGCGGGTTCCGGCTCCACTGGCGGCGGTGCGCAGATTTCGCCGCAGACCATGAGCGCGCTGCTCGACGCGCAGAGCCAGTCGGCCTCGTCTTCGCCCAGTTCGACATCGAAGAGCCGCGCCAGCGCGCTGAAGGATCTGTTTGCGCAGATCGATGGCAACGGCGACGGCAAGATTACCAAAGAAGAATTCGAAGGGGCGCTGGGCGCCGGCGGTACCAATCTGGCGAACGCCGACAGCGTGTTCGGCAAGCTCGACAAGGACGGCGACGGGTCGGTCACTCTCAACGAGCTGGCCTCGGCGCTGAAGGGCAGGGGCCATCACCGCCAGCATGCAGGTAGCGCCGGTAACGACGACGGATCTGATCAGACCGCGCAGGCGCTGCAGGGCGCTTCCACTACGTCAGTGAAAAACAGCGACGGTTCGGTGACGACGTCGCTGACCTATGCCGACGGTTCCAAGGTGACGATGACCTCGCCCGCGAGCGGAGCCTCGTCGAGCGCCGCAACATCGTCCTATAATTTCATCGAGCAGATGATCCAGCGGCAAGCCAACGCGATTTCTACCGCCGCGTCAGCTTCGCTGTCGGTCAGTGCTTGAACGAGACCCGGCGATAGTCCTTCGGATTGCGACCTCTTGTCTTGAGCATGATCTCTTCGGAAAACCGGTATCCACTTTTCCGGATCATGCTCTACCGAAGCGATTGCCCCACGCCGGTAGCGCGCCCAGAAAGGGCAGCGCGGTCGCACTGTGAACGCCGCGCGCGATCGCGCGGGCGACCGTATTGGCGGCAACCATCCCGAGTTCGGTGAGACC
>JAQSDT010000158.1 GCA_029946075.1 bacterium
CCGCTCTATCAGTCGCTCAGCGTTCACCTCGTCGAGATCAACCCGGTGCTGCGCGAAAAGCAGCGCGCGACCTTGTCGGGCGTGCGCAACATCAGCTGGCACGACACCATCGACGACGTGCCTGAAGGCCCGGCGGTGATCCTCGCCAACGAATATTTCGACGTGCTGCCGATCCACCAGGTCGTCAAGCGCGAGACCGGCTGGCACGAGCGCGTGGTCGATCTCGATGCCAACGGCAAGCTGGTATTCGGCGCCGCCGTCGAGCCTGCCCCGCGTTTCGAAGTGCTGCTGCCGCCGCTGGTGCGTGCGGCGCCCGTCGGCGCCGTATTCGAATGGCGCCCCGATTCCGAGATCATGAAGATCGCCACGCGCGTTCGCGAGCAGGACGGTGCGGCGCTGATCATCGACTACGGCCATCTGCGCAGCGACGCCGGCGATACCTTCCAGGCGATCGCCCGCCACAGTTTCACCGATCCGCTGAAAAATCCCGGCCAGGCCGACGTCACAGCCCATGTCGACTTCCAGGCGCTGACCCGTGCGGCGGAGGACGTTGGCGCGCGCGTGCACGGCCCGGTGACGCAGGGCGAATTCCTCAAGCGGCTCGGCATCGAGACGCGCGCCCTCACGCTGATGGGCAAGACCACCGCGGAGGTTTCCGCCGATATTTCCGGCGCGCTCAAGCGGCTAACCGACAGCGGCCGCGGCGGCATGGGCTCGATGTTCAAGGTGCTGGCGGTGACCGAACCGCATCTCACCTCGGTCGCGGGGCTCAGCGACGACGCGGCTGGTTCCGAGACAGAGGCGTCATGACGTTCGGATCCTCGCTGCTCGCGGCCATCCCCGGTCTCCGCCATGCCTTCTTCACCCGCGAAGGCGGCGTGTCGTCCGGGATCTACGAAGGGCTCAATGGCGGCCTCGGCTCGAACGACGACGCCGCGCATGTCGCCGAAAATCGCAGGCGGATGGCCGAACGGATGGGCGTTGCCGCCGGGCAATTCGTTACCGTGCACCAGGTCCATTCGCCCGACGTCGTCGAGGCAACCGGCCCGTGGCCGACCGAAACGCGCCCGCGCGCCGATGCCATCGTCACCCGCATCGAAGGCCTCGCCATCGGCGTCACCACGGCCGATTGCGGACCGATCCTGTTTGCCGATCCGGCGGCGCGCGTGATCGGTGCCGCCCATGCCGGCTGGAAGGGCGCGCTGACCGGCGTGCTGGAGTCCACCATCGAAGCGATGGAAAAGCTCGGTGCCGACCGCGGCAGCATCGTCACCGCTATCGGCCCGCTGATCCGCCAGCCATCCTACGAAGTCGGCGGTGAGTTCGTCGAACGCTTCCTCGATGCGGATGCGGCGAACGCGACGTTCTTTATTCCCTCGGTTCGCGCGGGTCATTCGATGTTCGACCTTGCAGCCTTTATCCGCATGCGGCTGGAGAAGGCCGGTGTGCTGATGATCGACGACATCGGCGTCGATACCTATGCCGACGAGCGCTTCTACAGCTACCGCCGTTCGGTACACCGCCAGGAGTCCGACTACGGCCGCCACGTCCACGCGATTGCGCTGGAATCCTGGTAGCCGCGCTACCTCACTTTCAACACCACCTTGCCGCGCGCCCGGCCGACTTCGAGATAGGTCAGCGCCGCCGGCAATTGCGCGAAGGCGAATATCCGGTCCACCACCGGCTTGATGGCGCCGCTGTCGACGAGGCGCGCGATCTCGCGCAACTGGTCGCCGCTGGGTTCGGTGAAGAACCAGCAATAGCTCGCGCCGGATGCGGCGCTGGCGGCATAGACCTTGCGGCTCATCAGCCAGACGGCGGCGCGCACCAGCAGGCCCGCGCCTTCGCGGCGGGCGAAATCGCGGTCGGGCGGCCCGCTCAGCGAGATCACGGCGCCACCTTTCCTGGTCAGCTTGAACGCATCGACCGTGAAGGCGCCGCCGAGCGTGTCGTAGACGATGTCGTAGTCGCCGCCCTGTTCCAGATAGTTCTCGCGGTCGTAGGCGATCACCCTGTCGGCACCGAGCGATTTGACGAAATCGACGTTCTTCGAACTCGTGGTCGTGGTGACGTGCAGGCCGAGATGCTTCGCGTATTGGATGGCGAAGGTACCGATGCCGCCGGCGCCGGCGTGAATCAGGATGCGCTGGCCGGCGCGCGCCTGCACACGATCAAACCCCTGTACGGTGGTGAGGCCGACCAGCGGCAGCGCCGCGGCATCCTCATGCGAGGCCTTTGCCGGCCTGAGCGCCACGAATTTCTCCGGCAACGCGATCTTCTCGGCAAAGGTGCCGATCGTCTCGCGCGAGGCGCGGAGATAGACCGCATCGCCCGGCTTGAACCTGCTGACACCTTTACCAACGGCCAGCACGACCCCGCTGGCGTCGAAGCCGAAGGTGCGCGGCAGCGTGTATTTCGACACCCGCTTGAGGTCGCCGCGCACGATCTTGAAATCGATCGGGTTGAGGCTCGCGGCGTGAATGTCGATCAGCACGTCTTCGGGGCCGGGAACCGGATCGGCGATTTCGGCAAGGCGGACATGATCGGCAATCGCGCCATAACCGTCGAGGAGAAAGGCCCGCATGGATCATCCTGCACGTTCGATGGAATTTGGCGGCGCGCCAGATCGGGACAGTCGCAGCGGGGCGTTTTCGGCGCGACTGTGCGCCCGCCGCCCTAGACCTTAACACATTTTAACGATATCGCAGGAGGCGATGAGGGACGCCATCAAAGCATCCGGCCTGCGAGCCATGCGCGCGACGATCGCCGCCGCGCTGCTGGCCGCCGCCTGCGCGCTCGGCGGTTGCGCCGGCGGTGGCGCCACCGGCGAGTCCTTCGCGATGGCCTCGACCGGCAGCGGTCCCACCGTGACGTTCGAATCGATCGACGGTCCGCCGCCGCAGGTGTTCGACCGCATGGTCAGCGTGCTCGACAGCGAATCGAAGCTGCGCAATCTCGCGATCGTCTCGCGCGAGGGCCGCGCCTCCTACCGCGTGCGCAGCTATCTTTCAGCGCAGGTGGTGCGCGGGCGCACCGTGATCGCCTGGGTCTGGGACGTCTATGACAGCAACCAGCAGCGTGCGTTGCGGCTTTCGGGCGAAGAGCCGGCCGGCAAATCCGGGC
The DNA here is from genome assembly GCA_029946075.1 of bacterium. GTDB lineage: Bacteria > Pseudomonadota > Alphaproteobacteria > Rhizobiales > Xanthobacteraceae > Bradyrhizobium. The sequence continues at coordinate 3,124 of JAQSDT010000158.1, forward strand.
GCGACGCCTGGGCCGCGGCCGACGACCTGCTGCTGCGCAAGATCGCCCAGGCCGGCTTCAGCGGGCTCTCCGGCATGATCAATGGAACTCCGGATCAGGCGCCCGTTCCCGCCCCGGCCCGCCGTGGATCGGCGGTTGCGAGCGCAGACAGCATTTCACCCGCTCTGGATGCCGCCGGCAGTGCCGCCCTGGGCTACAGCGCCCGGTAGAATCGCCCCCGTAAAGTCCCGTAACGACCGATTTTTAGTCGGGAAAACCGGGGTAACGGGTTGCCAGCCGCGCCGCCCGCCTGATATCTCCTCGCTCGTCAAAAGCGCCGGATTTCCGAGGATTTCTCGATATGCTGAACGTCGTATCCAGCAAGGCGCGAGGAGAAGCGTCGATGGCGGCCAAGAACGGCTCGATCAAGCTGGTCGCCGGCAATTCCAACCCCGCGCTGGCGCAGGCCATCGCCGAAGGGCTGAACCTGCCGCTGACCAAGGCCAGTGTCCGCCGCTTTGCCGACAATGAAATCTTCGTCGAGGTGCTCGAAAACGTCCGCGGCTCGGATGCGTTCATCATCCAGTCGACGTCGTTTCCCGCCAACGACCATCTGATGGAATTGCTGATCATCACCGATGCGCTGCGCCGCTCGTCCGCGCGCCGCATCACGGCGGTGATCCCCTATTTCGGCTACGCCCGGCAGGACCGCAAGGTCGGCTCGCGCGCGCCGATCTCGGCCAAGCTGGTCGCCAACCTGATCACGCATGCCGGCATCGATCGCGTCATGACGCTCGACCTGCACGCTGGCCAGATCCAGGGCTTCTTCGACATCCCGACCGACAATCTCTACGCCTCGCCGCTGATGGTGCGCGATATCAAGGAGCGCTTCGACCTTGCCAACGTCATGGTGGTGTCGCCCGACGTCGGCGGCGTGGTCCGCGCCCGCGGCCTCTCCAAGCGCATCAACGCGCCGCTCGCCATCATCGACAAGCGCCGCGAACGCGCCGGCGAATCCGAAGTCATGAACGTGATCGGCGACGTCGCCGGCTATACCTGCATCCTGATCGACGACATCGTCGATTCCGGCGGCACGCTGGTGAATGCGGCCGACGCGCTGATCGCCAACGGCGCCAAGGAAGTCTACGCCTATATCAGCCACGGCGTGCTGTCGGGCGGCGCCGCGGCCCGCATCGCCGGCTCCAGGCTGAAAGAGCTCGTGATCACCGACTCGATCCTGCCGACCAAGGCGATCAACGACGCCGCCAATATCCGCACACTCTCGATCGCTCCGCTGATTGCCGAAGCGATCAACCGCACCGCGGCGGAAGAGTCCGTGTCGAGCCTGTTCGACTAGAACAAGGTCCGTAGTGCGTAGGGTGGGCAAAGCGCAGCGTGCCCACCATTCCTTGCACAGCTCTTGATGGTGGGCACGTCGCTACGCGCCTTTGCCCACCCTACGGCACCGCCGTCGCGTCACTCGAATCCCGGGCGCGGCACCAGGTTCATCAGCATCCGCGTATAGCCGCCATCGACGGTGATCTCGTCGCCATTCACATAGGCCGAGCGGTCGCTGGCGAGAAACAGGATCGCATCCGCGATGTCCTGCGGCATGCCGACCCGGCGCAGCGGCACCACGCCCGAGCGGCGTTCGGTCACTCCCGGCGTATCGTAGAACGCCTGGCTCATCGGCGTGATCACCATGCCGGGGCTGACGACGTTGCTGCGGATGCCGTGCGGCCCCCATTCGGTGGCCAACTGCTGCGACAGGCTGATCACGCCGGCCTTGCTGACGCTGTAGGCGCCGCTCTGCCCCTGCGGATGGCTGCCGGCGATGGAAGAAACATGAATGAGACTGCCGCGTCGCTGCGCCCGCATCTGCTTGCCGAACACCTGCGCGCAGAGGAAATAGCCGGTCAGGTTGATCGAGAGAACGGTATTCCATTCGGCCAGCGACAGCGCATCCAGCGCGCCGGGCCGCAGCACCGCCGCGGTGTTGGCCAGCACATGGCACGGACCGAGCGATTTTTCGATTGTAACCGATGCCGCTGTGACGCTGTCGAGGCTCGACGTGTCGCACGTCGTGACGACGTGATCGACGCCCAATTTAGCAAGTTCGGCACGCGTCGCTTCCAGTCCGCGCTTGTCGCGATCAACGGCTGCAACGCGCGCGCCGGCTTCGGCAAGGCTGAGCGCCACTGCGCGGCCGATGCCGCCGCCGCCACCCGTCACGACGCAGACACGGCCGGACAGGCCGAGCCAGTCTTTGGGCTGTTGTTCACCAGTCAATGACACCTCCATCGCTCGTCATTGCCTGCGACAAACGCAGAGCGTTTGCGCAAGGGAGCGAAGCGACGAAGCAATCCACACTTCCTCGCAGAAAGATGGATTGCTTCGCTTCGCTCGCAATGACGGCTGTTACCCGACGATTCCTGCCGCCACCTGGCCGCGCAGCCGTTCCAGGCTGTGCAGCGTGTTGGCGCAGGCTTCGGCGACCTCGATGCCCTTGATGACAAAATGCTTGCGGAAGAAGTCGTGATGCACCGAGCTTTCGTGGAACTGCTGCGGCGTCAGCACCGCCGAGAACACCGGCACCTCCGTCTTGAGCTGCACGTCCATCAGCGCCTTGATCACGGTGTCGGCGACGAACTCATGGCGGTAGATGCCGCCGTCGACGACGAGGCCCGCCGCCACGATCGCGGTGTAGCGCCGCGTCTTGGCCAGCAGTTGCGCATGCAGGGGGATTTCGAACGACCCCGGCACCTCGAACAGATCGACCTGCGACCGCGAGATCTGGCGCGCCTCGATCTCGTCGAGGAAGGCGATCCGGCATTCCTCCACCACGTCGCGGTGCCAGGACGCCTGCACGAAGGCGACCCGCTGCGGCTTGACGAAACGCGGATGCACCGGCGCAGGCGGCAGTTCAGGCACGTCGGGGACGTGACCTGCGTCGGATGGCTGGGTTTGGGATTTGGCTTCAGGCTCTTGCAACATCTGATTCATGGTTTTCCTCTTTCAGGACCAGAATCAGGGCACAC
>JAQSDT010000159.1 GCA_029946075.1 bacterium
CCCGGCGCGAAACCCGGCGACGGCCGGGCGGAAAACGGCGCGCGCGCGCGTGCCTCCGCGCCCGCACCGGGGCCGCGCGCGAGGGACCCCGTGGCGGGTCCCAGCGGCAGCAGGCTCTGCCCGTCGCCCTCGCCGGCCTCGAGGAACTGGCGAATCCGGTCGGCCTCGTCGGCCATGATGCGGCGCTCGCCGTTGATCAGCTTGTTGGTCACCGACGCGCTCAGCCCGAGATGGGCTGCAAGCGCCGCCTGCGCCCCGCGGCCGCGCGCGTAGAGCTGCTGCTTCAGCCATTTCTTGTCCATGCGCCTGTCCGATCCTTGCCTGTTGCCGGCCGGCGTGCCGGAGGAGAAAGAATTCTCTTATAGCAAGTTTCCATATTGACATATATTGCCAATATGGCAATATGTGGCGATGACACCGGGATCGCTTGCTTCCGTACGTACCGATTTCGAGGCCGGCCTCGGCCGCGCCGAGATCCGGCACCGGCACGGCTGCACGCGCGGCCAGCTCGCCTCCTGGGCGCGCCGCTTCGGCTGGCGCCGGCCGCCGCCCGTTGTGCTCGTGAAGATGCTGACCGGCCAGCAGCGCACCGCCTATCGGCGGCTCCGCCGGCGGCTGCCGCGCACCGAGGCGCTGGCCCATGCCCGCACCGCGCCGCCGCAGCCGGGGCGATCGGGCAGAAGGCGCCGCAACGAACCGGAGGCCCCACCCTAGGCGAGGCCGGCTTTGAACGGGGGATTGGAGGAGTGGGGCATCGGAAGGGTGTGGTGGGCGAAGGCGTCGAGGGGGAGGGCGGAGCGGCATGCGACCGAGCGGATGGACGGCCGACGAGGTGGCGACCTTGCGGCGGCTGGCGGCGAGCGGCCACAGCGATGTGGAAATCGCCCGCCATATGAAACGCCACCCCAAGACCGTGGGCCAGCGGCGGCGCGCGCTCGCCATCGGGCCCGGCCACGATCCCGCCGCCAACGCGATGATGGCCCGCCTCAACAAGCGCCGTCAGGACGCTCGCGCCAAGGAGGAGGCGCGCGCGCATGCCCAGGAAGAATAAATCTGACGACACGGCGGAGGCACGGTTTCGCTGCGATCCCCTGGGCTTCGTGCAGTCGGTTTTCCCCTGGCATGCGGCCGGCACGGCGCTGGCGGGCGAAAGCGGGCCGCGCGACTGGCAGCGCGAGCGTCTCGAGGAAATCGGCCGTCACCTGCAAGCACGCACGCGCGCCACGGGAAGATCCACGGGAAGATCCACGGGAAGTTCCACGGGAAGTTCCACGGGAAGTTCCACGGGAAGTTCCATGGAAAGCGGCGCGGCCGACGGCGCGTTGCGCCTGGCCGTCGCCTCGGGCCACGGCATCGGCAAGTCGGCCCTCGTCGCCTGGACCGTGTTGTGGGCGCTTGTCACCCTTCCCATGACGCGGGTGGTGGTCACCGCCAACACCGAGACGCAGCTCAGGACCAAGACCTGGCCCGAGCTCGCCAAATGGTTCGAGCTCATGGAAGGCCGCGAGAAGTTTCGCCTCGAGGCGCTGGCTCTTCGCGCGCGCGGTGCTGCCGGCAAGAGCTGGCGCTGCGATGGCGTGCCCTGGTCGGCCACCAACACCACCGCCTTCGCCGGCCTGCATAACAAGGGCGGGCGCATCGTGCTGGTCTTCGACGAGGCCTCGGGCATCGCCGACCGGGTCTGGGAAGTGGCCGACGGCGCGCTCACCGACGAAGGCACCGAGATGCTGTGGCTGGTGTTCGGCAACCCGACCGCCCGCACCGGGCGGTTCCGCGAATGCTTCGCCGGCGGCCGCTTCGCCCATCGCTGGACGGCGCGCCAGATCGACAGCCGCACCGTGGCCGGGACCAACCACGCGGAGTTCGAGCGCTGGGTGGACGACTGGGGCGAGGACAGCGATTTCGTGCGCGTGCGCGTGCGCGGCCAGTTCCCGCGCGCCGGCAGCCTGCAGTTCATCGACAGCGAGACGATCGAGCAGGCTGCCACCCGGCCGGCCCAGAGCCATCTTGGGCAGCCGCTGATCATGGGCGTCGATGTGGCGCGCTATGGCGACGACAGGAGCACCTTCCATTTCCGCCGCGGCCTCGATGCGCGCACGGTCGCGCCGCAGAAATTCCGCGGCCTCGACCTCGTGACGCTGTCGGGAAAGATCGCCGAGCAGGCCGTGGCGCAGCGCGTCGACGCGGTCTTCATCGACGAAGGCGGGATGGGCGCCGGCGTCGTCGACATGGCGATGCGGCTGCTGCGCGGCAGGCTCGTGCTCGGCGTCAATTTCGGCGCCGCGTCCGACCGCACCCTGCTGGGCGAGGGGATGCCGGCGACGGCCAACAAGCGGGCCGAGATGTGGGCGGCGTTGCGCGGATGGCTGAAGCACGGCGCCATTGCCGACGACGCCGATCTCAAGGCCGATCTCGCGGCGGTTCAGTACGGCTTCAATCTCAGGGGCGACATCCAGCTCGAACCCAAGGAAGCCATGAAGAAGCGCGGCCTCGCCTCGCCCGACGACGGCGACGGGCTGGCGCTCACCTTCGCCCATCCGGTGGCCGAGCTGCCGCGCGAGGCGGCCCTCACGGCAACCGCCTGGGGCGACGGCGCCCGGCCCGTCATGCTGCCGGACGACTGGGTGCCCTACCGGTGAGGATCGCGGACACACAAGCCGTGGTGTGACTGCACGTGCCGGCAGGCGGACGCTCGTCGGTTGCCGCATGGCGCCATGCGTGTTCGTGGGTCAAATGCGGGCAGACGCGTCACGATCCGATTTCGTAGCGTGCCGGCATGTCCAATGTCCGCCATCGCCACATCGTCCGCGACGACGAGCGCCGCTTCGCGCACAAGGTGCGGCTGCCGCACTGCCGCCTCTGGCGCATGGACCATGTCGACTGGCCCTTCCTGGATGCCGTGACTGGCGGCTTCACAACGGCCCTTACCCGGTTCAGAAGAGCGTCGATATAGTCCGTATCCCCGAATTGCGGTGAATCGATTCGCTCGACTATGATTTGTTCCGAACGTGGTCATCGCCATTGCGGAACCGCGATCTGAAGAGCCGTAAGCAACAGCGAACACCGCCGGCGCGCCATGACGGACAAGGCACACTTCATCCATGACGGCCTGCTGGGCCATGTGCTGAACCCCGGGTTTTGCGGCTCGGGGTTCGGCAGGTCATTTCACACGATCGACGCGGACGGCCTTCGATCCAATGGAGAAGGACACGTTTCGAGCGAGGGCTCGATATTGGCCGTGGGCGATTCTTACACCTACGGCGACGAGGTGCGCGACGAGGAGTCCTGGCCGGCGCAATTGCAGCGGCTCACCGGCCGCCGCGTACTGAACGGCGGCGTGACAGGCTACGGCTTCGACCAGATCGTATTGCGCGCCGAACAGCTTGCGGCCGTACACCATCCCTCGGTCGTCATCGTCAGCTTCATAGCGGAAGACATACCGCGCACGGAAATGCGCTGCATGTGGTGGCGTGAAAAGCCGTGGTTCGCGATCGAGAATGACCAGCTGGTCCTCAGAGGCGTACCGGTGCCCGATCGGCCAAGACTGCCGGCCCGAATCCGGTTGCGGGCAGAACGAATCCTGCTGGAACTCCCGTACATTGTGCAGCACCTGCTGGGCTATCACGTGCGCGTACACCCTGCCGGCTTCGGGCCAGCGATAGCCGAGCGGCTCGTCGGGCGACTGGCGGCAATGCAGGCGGATCGCCATGTCAGAATAATCGTGATGGCGCAGTACTCTCCCTACTTCTGGCGCTACAAGGCGCTCGCCGCCAGACAGCGCCGCGTCACGCAGGCCATTCTCGACCGTGCGGCGGCCTGCGGGCTGGCGACCCAGGACACGTTCCATCGATTCGCCCCCGAACCGAAGCCGCTCGATTTTTATGGCCTCGCGCACTTGAATGCGCGGGGTAACCTGATGATCGCCAGCCTCCTTGCCGCCACCTTGCCGGCCTTGCTGGCGAAGTCTCCTTCCCGGGAATCCCTTCTTCCCGGGACTTGATCGTCTGCTCGCCGCGCGCGAAATGCGCCGGGCGACATTGCGGCGGCGCGGGGTGCTTCGCCACGGGGTGCTTCGCCACGGGGTGCTTCGCCACGGGGTGCTTCGCGATGTCACCTTCGCCCCGGCTGTCCGGCATGATAGCGGGCGAGGAGGGGGAGCGCCGATGACACGAGAGCCGATCGAAAGCTGGGAACTGATCAGCTCGACCTATACTTTCCGGGACGAGTGGCTAACCCTTCGCAGCGACCGCGTGCGCCTGCCCGATGGCAGCGTCCTCGATCCCTTTCATGTCGTGGAACTGCCCGATGCGGTGAACGTCGTTGCCCTCTCGGCGAGCGGTCACATCCTGCTGGTCGAGCAGTACCGGCACGTCATTGGCCGCCGCACGATCGAGATCCCGGCCGGACAGGTGGATGAGGGAGAGACCCCCGCCGACGCCTGCCGGCGCGAACTGCTCGAGGAGACGGGCTACGGCGGCGGGCAATGGCACGACCTCGGGAGCCTCTTCCCCTTCGGCTCGCGGCTGACCAACCGGACGCACAGCTTCCTCGCCCTCGACGTCCGCAAGCTTGCCGAGCCCAAGCTGGACAACAGCGAGAACATCCGGCTGCATGAAATCCCCTGGGATGACTTTGCAGCGTCGCTTCGCGACGGCCAGCGCCCCATCCTGGAAGGCTCGCAGATCGGCGGCCTCGCCCTCCTGTTCATGTACGTCTCGTCCAGTACCGATCCGAAACTCTCGCGGCTGCGGCTTTGATCCGGCATCGTGGAGGAAGCGCACCGGGCGGCCCGGCGGCGGAACGATCCCGCCCGACCTGCTCCGCCAATTCGTGCGTCGCCCCCCGGGGCACGACAGGGTCCGGCACATAGTCCGGCACATAGTCCGGCACATGGGGCCGCCGCGGATGAGCAGTCTGACATTGAGGGAGCGGCTGAGAAGGATGGTCTCCGCCCTGGGCCGTGCAAGGACCTTCGCTCGATACTACGACACCAATTACTGGGCCGATCCGGAAAGCCGCTCGGGGCCCGGATCGCGGCAGGACTCGCCTCACGTGCGGCATGCCCTGGAAGTCCTGGCTGCCGTCACCGAGCGCTACGCCATCCGCACGATCGCCGATATCCCGTGCGGCGATTTCAACTGGATAGACGCCCATCTCAGGGCATGGCCGGAAGTGGAATACAGCGGCTTCGATATCGTGCCCAGGCTGATCGAACGCAACCGCAGGGTCTTTCCAGGCAGGCGATTTGCCAGGTTCGACATCGTCCTTGGCGTTCCGCCGCCCTGCGACCTGATTTTCTGCAAGGACCTGATCAATCACCTGGAAGACCACGAGATCGTCCAGGCGATCGCCCACATGCGTCAGTCGGGGTCGAGGTACCTGCTGGCAACCAACAACTTCGGCTACCTGAACCGGCCGCTGACGCGCGACAGGTATCACCACAGCCGTCATGTCGATCTCACAACGGCACCCTTCCACTACCCTCCGCCGATCTGGCACGACCACTATCTGGGGCTGTGGCCGCTGGTCGACATGGCGCAAGGCCCCGCCAGCGTTCCGGCTGCGCCCCGCGATATCCCGGGTTAGCCGCCGCGCCATCACGTCTGCGTCCTGCATCGGGTGTACCTGCTGCATCGCAGGCACCGCCGCCGCACGCACGCGAGGAGACAGGCGGCGTGATTCGCTTCGTGATGCATTCATCAGCGCACTTGCATTCGTAAATAGCCGCTAACTCTAAGTAGAGGCTCGTTCGATCCCAGGAGGACGCGAGCCTTGTGTTTCCTTTCCACCCCCTTCGCACCGCCGCCGCCGGCCGCGCCGCCGGCGCTGCCGCCGGTTCCCACCGCCGTCGACCCCGAGGCGAGGCGCGCCCGCGATCTGGCGCGCCGCGCCGCCGCGGCGCGCGCCGGCTACGCCTCGACGATCCGGACCAGCGGCCTCGGCGATCCCTCGCCCGTGGCGACCACTGCCTCGAGCGCGACTGCCTCGCCCACGGCCTCGGCCGGCGTCAAGGCGCTGCTCGGCCAATGACCCCGCCCGTGTCGTCCCCCGTATCGGCGCTCGTGTCGTCCCCCGAGTCATCCCCCGTGTCGGCGCTCGAGCGCGAGCGCACGCTGCGCGCGC
>JAQSDT010000160.1 GCA_029946075.1 bacterium
CAGGCGGCGACGGCGTGACCAACAATAACGGCAGCCAGGGCCCCGGTGCCGACGGCGGCTCCGGCGGCAATGGCGGCGGCGCCAATGGCGGCGCGATTTACGTCGCCACCGGCGGTACGCTGACGGTTCTCGATACGCCCATCTCGGGCGCCGCGGTCACCGGCGGGGCCGGCGGCAGCAATGGTGTTGGCCAGGGACCGAGCTCGATCAACGGCTCGCCCGGAGCGTCCGGCGGGGCTCAAGGCGCCGGAATTTTCGTCAGCGGCGTCACCGCCAACATCGGCGTGTCCGCGGGCAACTTGAACTATGCCAACAGCATCGGCGGAACCGGGCTGATCACCGGCGGCGTCAACACCGCGATCAACAAGACTGGTCCCGGCATGCTGACGCTGTCCGCGACGAATACCTTTACCGGCAACGTCAACATCACGGCCGGCACGGTATCGGTCGCCGCTACCGCGAATCTCGGCAACATTGCGAACGACGTCGTCATCTCGAACGGCGCCAAGCTGGCGGTGACGGCCACCACGACGTTCGCGAACGGCCGCGACTTCCGGATCGCCGGTGCTTCGTCGATTGACGTCGCCAGCGCGACGACGACGACCCTGCAAGGCGTGGTATCGAACGGCGTGTCGGCCGGTACACTCGTCAAGGAGGGCGCGGGCGTTCTGCTGCTGTCCGGAACCAACACCTATACGGGGGCGACCAACGTCAATGCCGGTACCTTGCGCGCCGGATCCGCTGCGGCCTTCGGAACCAGCTCCGCCTTTACGGTGGCGTCAGGCGCCACACTCGATCTCAACGGTTTCAACCGGACGTTCGGTGCATTGGCCGGTGCCGGCACCGTTACGGGCGCCAACAGCACAATTAGCGGGACGTTCACGCCGGGTAGCGGTACGCCGGGTTCGTCAATGGCGATCGTCGGCAATCTCGCCTTCCAGTCGGGTGCGCAATATCTGCTGCAGGTCAATCCGACCACGTCGTCGTTTGCCGCTGTCACCGGCACGGCCACCCTCGGCGGCGCTACCGTGGGCGCTACCTTCGCGGCCGGCTCGTACGTGCAGAAGCAATACACCATCCTGACCGCGACCGGCGGCGTCAGCGGCACCTTCGGTTCGTTTGCCGGCACCAATGCGCCGAACGTGACTACTTCGCTGAGCTATGACGCCAACAACGTCTATCTCAACCTTGGACTTTTCACCGGCGGTGGTGGCCTCAACATCAACCAGCAGAACGTCGCCAACACGCTGGCCAATTTCTTCAATACCACCGGCGGCATTCCGGCGGTCTTCGCGGGCCTGTCGCCGGCCGGCCTGTCGCAGGCGTCGGGCGAGACCGCGACGGGATCGCTGCAGACCACCTTCAACGCCATGAATCAGTTCATGGGGGTGATGATGGATCCCTTCGTCGCCGGTCGCGGCGACGGCGCAAGCGCCGGCGGCAACGCCACGGGCTATGCCGACGAGGAAGCGCTGGCCTATGCCGCCAAGAAGCGCAACCCGAACGACGCGCTGGCCGCGATCTACACCAAGGCGCCGGCCGCGGTGCCTTTCGCGCAGCGCTGGAGTGTGTGGGCGGCCGGCTTCGGCGGCTCGCAGACGACGGATGGCAATACCGTGGTCGGCTCGAACACCACCACGTCGCGCGTCTACGGTACCGCCGTCGGTGCCGATTACCGCTTCTCGCCGTCCACCATCGCCGGCTTCTCGCTGGCCGGCGGCGGCACCAGTTTCAGCGTCGCCAACAACGGCACCGGACGTTCCGACCTGTTCCAGGCCGGCGCGTTCATCCGGCACAATGTCGGCGCCGCCTATCTCTCCGGCGCGCTGGCCTATGGCTGGCAGGACATCACCACCGACCGCACCGTCACCGTCGCCGGCGTCGATCAGTTGCGCGCACGGTTCAACGCCAACGCCTGGTCCGGCCGTGTCGAAGGCGGCTATCGCTTCGTCAGCCAGGGTTTCGGCTGGACGCCCTATGCCGCGGGCCAGTTCACGACGTTCGAACTGCCGGCCTATGCCGAATCCGTCGTGTCGGGTGCGAACACCTTTGCACTTGCTTACGGCGCGAAGAGCGTGACCGATACCCGCAGCGAGCTCGGTCTGCGCACCGACAAGTCGTTTGCGATGCAGACGGCGATCCTGACGCTGCGCGGCCGCGTGGCGTGGGCGCATGACTTCAACCCGAACCGCGGCGTCGGTGCGACGTTCCAGACGCTTCCGGGAGCGAGCTTCTTCGTCAACGGCGCGGCGCAAGCCTCCGACTCCGCGCTCGTGACGGCCTCCGCCGAAACCAAATGGATGAACGGCTGGTCCACGGCGGCCACGTTCGAAGGCGAGTTCTCCAACGTGACGCGCAGCTACGCCGGCAAGGGCGTGGTGCGATACGCCTGGTAAGCGAAACTGCACCAGTCTCTACGGCGGCAATCGCCTTGCGAGCGCGATATGACGCAGCCGCCCAGGTGGCAGGAGCGGCATGCGTGCCTGCGCACTGCTCGCGCCGGATTTGGAAGCCATTGAAGTCACTTTGCTTTTCGACAGCATGCCGTCGTTGCGATCGGCCGGCGCGATGGTGCGGCGAGCGACCCGCGCTGGCACGCGCATTGCCTGTATAGCAGAGAGCGATGTTGCATTCGCCGCGCCGGCTTGGGAAGCTGGCCGCGGTGAGGGTGGAGTTCTCGGCATGTTGCGTCTGATTGGCCGGCGTCTCGTTATCGGCGTGCTGGTCGCGCTCACGGTGATGACGCTGGCGTTCATGCTGACGCGGCTGTCGGGCGATCTGGCGGTGTCGATCGCCGGTCCCTCGGCAACGCAGGCCGACGTCGAGATCGTGCGCAAGGCCTACGGCCTCGACAAGCCGCTTTACGTGCAGTTTTTCGCCTGGTCCGGCCGCGCCCTCGTCGGCGATTTCGGCCAGAGCTATTTTTTCAAGGACAGCGTCGCCAACCTCATCATGAAGCGCTTGCCGATCACGATGACGCTGGGGCTGGTCGGCCTCAGCCTCGCGCTCGTCATCGCGCTGCCGCTCGGCATCCTGGCTGCGCTGCGCGAAAACACCTGGGTCGATCGCGGCGTCACCCTGTTCACGATGGTGGGGCAGGCGATCCCGAGTTTCTGGCTGGCGCTGATCCTGATGATCGTGCTCGGCCTGCAACTCGGCGTATTGCCGATTTCGGGCACCGGCACCTGGCAGCATTTTGTAATGCCGGGCATCGTGCTCGCGTTCACGGCGATCCCGGCGCTGACGCGACTGACGCGCTCGGGCATGATCGAGGCGATGGCGTCGGATTACATCCGCACGGCGCGTGCCAAGGGCCTGTCGCGGGCGCGCATCGTCTTCAGGCATGCGCTGCGCAACGCCGCTATCCCGGTGGTCTCGATCGCCGCGGTCCAGCTGGGCTTCATGCTCGGCGGCTCGATCGTGATCGAAACGGTGTTCGCGCTGCACGGCGTCGGCTATCTCGGCTGGGAAAGCATCGCCAAGAATGATTTTCCGGTCGTGCAGGCGGTGGTGCTGACGCTGGCCGTATTTTACATCGGCCTGACGCTGCTGGCCGATATCCTCAACGCCTTGCTCGATCCGAGGCTGCGCACGGGATGAGCGAACCGATTGCCCTTCAGGCACCATCATCGATAACGGGTACATCGCGCCTTGGTACCGCCGGCTTTGCGATCGGCGTCGCCATCGTCGGCATCATCGCGCTGGCGGCGATCTTCGGCAACGCGCTGGTGCCGGGCGATCCGTTCATGCAGGACCTCGGCAACCGCCTGAAGCCGCCGTTCTGGATGGAGGGCAGCGAGGCCGGACATCTGCTCGGCACCGATCAGCTCGGCCGCGATTATCTCGCGCGGCTGGTTTATGGCGCGCGCATCTCGCTGCTGATCGGGATCAGCACCACCGTCACGTCCGGGTTGATCGGCATCACGCTCGGCGTCCTCGGCGGCTTCTTCGGCGGCCGCATCGATGACGCGGTGCTGTTTGCCATCACCACGCGGCTGTCGATCCCGGTCGTGCTGGTCGCGCTCGCCGTGGTCGGCCTGATGGGATCGGGCCTCGGGCTCGTCGTCGCCACGCTCGGGCTGCTGTTGTGGGATCGCTTTGCCGTCGTCGCACGCGCCACCACGATGCAGGTCCGCAACCATGATTACATCAGTGCCGCCTGGTGTGCCGGCGCCTCGATGCCGCATCTGCTGCTGAAGGAAATCCTGCCGAATATAGCGAGCCACCTCGCCGTGGTCGCGACGCTGGAAGTGGCGCTCGCCATCCTGCTCGAAGCCGCGTTGTCGTTCCTCGGCCTCGGCGTCCCGCCGCCGCTGCCGTCATGGGGGCTGATGATCGCCGAAGGCAAGGACTACATGTTCTTCTCGCCCTGGGTCATCATGATCCCCGGCGTCGCCTTGTTCGTGCTCGTGCTCGGCATCAATCTGGTCGGCGATGGTCTGCGCAATTTGCTCGGAACGGAGCGGCTGCGATGAGCGCGCTGCTGGAAATCGAGGATCTGCAGGTGTCGTTCGGCGGCCGCACCTCCGCGGTGCGCGGCGCCTCGTTCCGGGTCGAGAAGGGCGAGACGCATTGCCTCGTCGGCGAATCCGGCTGCGGCAAGTCGGTGACGGCGCTCGCGGTCATGAGCCTGCTCGCCCGCGGCGGTCAGCGCTCGGCGACACGGATGAGCTTTGCCGGCACGGATTTGCTGTCGCTGTCGGACCGCGAGATGGCGCGCATTCGCGGCAACCGCATGGCGATGATCTTTCAGGAGCCGATGACGAGCCTCAATCCGGCCTTCACCGTCGGCTCGCAAATGGCCGAAGTGTTGACGCGCCACAAGGGCGGCTCGCGCGCCGCAGCGCTCGATCGCGCCGCCGAACTGATGGGCCTCGTCGGCATCACCGCGCCCGGCATGCGGCTCGGCCAGTTTCCGCATCAGCTGTCCGGCGGCCTGCGCCAGCGCGTGATGATCGCGATGGCGCTGATGTGCGATCCCGAATTGCTGATCGCGGACGAGCCGACCACGGCGCTCGACGTCACCGTGCAGGCGCAGATCCTGCGGCTGCTGGCGACGCTGAAGCGCGAGCTCGGCCTCGCGATCCTGCTGATTACCCATGACCTCGGCATCGTCGCGCGGGTCGCCGACCATGTCTCGGTGATGTATGCCGGCGAGGTGGTGGAGCGCGCCGCCACGGCCGATCTGTTTCGTGCCCCGCAGCACCCTTACACGCGCGGGCTGCTGACCTGCGTGCCGGTGCCGGGCAGGGCGCAGCGCGACCGGCCGCTCGGCTCGATCCCGGGCGTGGTGCCGGCGATCGGACCGGGCTTTGCCGGCTGCGCGTTCCGCTCCCGCTGTTCTTACGCCGATGAGACCTGCGCACACGACGTTCCGCGCCGGCAGGCGGGCGCCGCGCATGACTATCTCTGCCGGCTCGCGCCCGGTTACGCGGAGCCACAACCCGCATGACCGCCGCGATCGAAGTGAAAAATCTGAGGTGCGAGTTCAAGGTGCGCACCGGGGTGATGTCGGCGGCAAAGCGCGTGATCGCGGTCGACGACGTCACCTTCGAGGTGCCGGCCGGCAGCGTGCTCGGCATCGTCGGCGAATCCGGTTGCGGCAAGTCCACGCTGGCGCGTCTCATCCTCGGATTGCTCAAGCCGACCGCAGGAACGGTGCTGGTTGACGGCAAGAACCTGTTCGATCTCGACCGCAAGGCGCGCGCGCGGCTGATCCAGCCGGTGTTCCAGGATCCTTTCGCCTCGCTCAATCCGCGCCGGCGGATCAGGGATATCGTCGCATTGCCGCTGACGGCGCAGGGCACGTTCTCGCGCGCCGAAATCGAGCGCCGGGTCGGCGGCATTCTCGAGCGCGTCGGCCTTTCCGCCGCGATGGGCGAGCGGATGCCCTCGCAACTGTCCGGCGGCCAGCGCCAGCGCGCGGCGATCGCGCGGGCGCTGGTGCTGCAGCCGCGCATCGTGATCTGCGACGAGCCGACCAGCGCGCTCGACGTCTCGGTGCAGGCGCAGATCCTCAACCTGCTGGCCGAACTGCGCCGCGATCTCGGGCTGACGTATCTCTTCATCAGCCACAACCTCGCCGTGGTCGAGCATGTCGCCAGCGAAGTGG
>JAQSDT010000161.1 GCA_029946075.1 bacterium
GATGCCGTCGGGCAGTTCGAAGACGAAGCGCACGAAGGTCGGCTGCACCGAGGCACGGACGCGCACCGGCGGCTTCTTCTTGGCGGCGGCGACCGCCATCTGCGCCCGCAGCGCGCGCTCGGCTGTCCGCGCCCGTTCCGCCAGTTCGCGAACCACCGCGGCCGGCAGCGCCGGCGGCGGGCCGGTCCAGCTGTCGGGCAGGAAGTCGACGAAGATGCGCTCGCCCGCCGTCATGGTGTTGATGGTGGCGCGGCGCGCCAGCGACAGGCGGATCGCCATGCCGTCGGGGTCGCGGCGCGCGGAGCCGACATAGTCGGGCACCGCGTCGGACAGTTTGTCGATGGCGACATCGACGGGACGCTTGAAGCGGAGGATGATGATGGTGCCGGCGGTGGACACGTCGGACTCGACGTCCTCGGCCAGCTTCAACGTCAGGCGCGCGAAACCGCCGCTCGAGACGAACGTCGCCTCGCCCTTGACCGGATCTTCGGCGAAAGCCGGCTGGGAGAAAGCGATACAGGCGAACAAGGCGGCGCCGGCAAGAAGCCTGCCGAGGGGACCGCCAGGAGCCCCGTCAAGGCAAAGCCGGGCCGCCCGCGCCCAAGCGCGGTTCATCGACCCAGTTTCAGCGGCAGTCCTTCGCCCCATCCAGGACATCTCTCGGCACGACTCGTCCAGCGGCGAAGCTCCCTCGCCTCACCCGTCTGAATCTTGAATTGGCCGGCTTAAGGTTTTGTTAAATATGCGCGTCAATTGGCCTTTTGCGGCAACATCTTGCCCTCGATTTTCGGCAATTCGGCCGTCGAGGCGGATTTGTCGCTGCCGGCGCGGCGTGCCAGTTCCACCGTGAGCCGCTCGGCGGCTTCCGGCTGCATCAGGCCAAGGATATCGGACATTTTTCGCGGCGCGATCTGGGAGGCGATGTCGTAGAGTACCGACATCTCCAGCCGGTCGAACACCTTGGCGGCGTCCTTCGGCTTCATGCCCTCGTACATCGTGATGATGCCCTTGAAGCGGGCGGAGTCCTGCTCGGCCTTTTGTCCCGACGCCGACGACAACCGCGTCTCCGTCGCCTTCATCTCCTCGACACGGCCCTCGATGCGCTTCTCGGCTGATTTCAGCAGGCTCTCGCGAATTTCGACTTCACGCGCCCGCTGTTCCAGTTCCTGGCGGCGCTCCTGCAGCCGTTCCAGGATGGCGCGTTCCGACGGCGACACCGACTGCGGAGTCTGTTCGGGGAAAACCACCTTGCCGCCAGACGCCGCCGGCGTTTCGGTGGCAGGCGCGGCCGGCTTCGGCGCGTCGTCCTTCTTCACCGAGCCCGTGATGTCGATGGTGCTCTCATTGACCTTTTGCCCGCCGGGGAAGCCGAGATTTTCCTGGGCCCACGACCGTTTTGCCGGCGCGGCCGATGCGCTCGACGATGCGGACGGGCCAGTCTGATATTCGAAGACATAGCCGCCATCGATCACGAGGCCCGCGACCTTCAGCACGACGAGGCCGAAGGTCGCAACCAGCACGACCGGAATGACGCGAATGTCCCGAAACGACTTCATGCAGCAAGGCCACTTGCCCGGCGGCGTTCAGAGAAGGCTTCCGCCGCCGCGGCAACCGCCTTGGCAGACGATACCCTGGGCGCCGGAGCGGCGGCTTGCGGCGCTTCCTGCAGCGGACGGGCGGCAATCGCGATCTTGCTGAGGCGGCGGATCACGCCGTCGCATTCGGCCAGCTGGTTCTTCAGGTGCGCCGACATCTGGGTCGCCGCAGTGAGCTGGCTGCCGAGATGTTCGTTGACGTCGCGCACCGTGTGCTTGAGCCCGCCGATCGCGCGCTCGGCGATCTCGGTCGCGGTGATCAATTCGCCGATGGTGGCCTTCAGCGAATGCTCGTCCGCCTTCAGCCGCTGCAGGCGCTTGTTGAGCAGCATGCAGTAGCCGATCGTCAGCATCAGCAGCACCGCCACAAGGCTCTCGATAATGATGCCCAGGGAATGACTCATTGTGCCTCCATCAACTTGGTTTGCTCGTCGGCCTTCTCGAACATCGCGAAGGTAGTATTGGGCTTGCGAAGCTGCTTGGTGACGCGGATCGCGACGCGGTCGCCGACCCGGCCCATGCGCCCCTCGGTGAGCAGCACGTTGCCGCAGCGAACCTGCACCAGCGCCTCGGGCCGCATCTCCAGCGGCAGCGTGTCGCCGACCTTCAGCTTCATCAATTGCTTGAGCGGGATGTCGGCTTCATAGAGCACGGCATCGACGGAAATCTCGGCCTGCGACACTTCGGTCGCGAAGTGTCCTTCCCAGATCGGGTCGCGGCCGAACTTTTCGCCCATGAACATCTGCAACAGCACCGGCCGGATCGGCTCGATGGTCGCATAGGGCAGCAGCAGTTCGACAATCCCGCCGCGGTCTTCCATGTCGATGCGCAGGCGCACCAGGATGGCGGCGTTGGCGGGCCGCGAGATCGCGGCAAAGCGCGGATTGGTTTCCAGCCGGTCGATCGAGAAGGTCACGGGCGACAGCGGCCGGAACGCCTGTTCGGCATCGGCGAGAATGACTTCAACCAGGCGTTTGACCAGGTTGGTTTCGATCGTGGTGTAGGGCCGGCCCTCGATCCGCAGCGAGGTCTGGCCGCGGCGGCCGCCGAGCAGCACGTCGATGATCGAATAGATCAGGCTGGAATCGACGGTGGCGAGGCCGAAATTTTCCCACTCTTCGGCCTTGAACACCGAGAGCACGGCGGGCAGCGGAATCGAATTCATGTAGTCGCCGAAACGCACCGAGGTGATGCGGTCGAGCGAAACTTCGACGTTGTCGGAGGTGAAATTGCGCAGGCTCGTGGTCATCAGCCGCACCAGGCGGTCGAACACGATTTCGAGCATCGGCAGACGCTCGTAGGACACCATCGCCGAATCGATGATGGCGCGAATGCCGGAATTGTCGTCGAGATTGACGTCGCCGACCGAGAAGCCGAGCAGATTGTCGATTTCTTCCTGCGACAGAACCCGCTCGCCGGAGTTCTTGTTGCCGAAGTCGCGTCCGCCGTCCTCGACCATGGCGGCCCATTGCAGCGCCATACTCTCGGAGAGTTCATTGGCCGCAGCCGCTTCCGCGGCCTCCGCGGGATCCTCGGAATCGAGCGAGGCTTCCCATTGGGCGGCAATGGCGTCCTGGTCCATCTGCTCCTTGCTGGCCATGATGCTAGATCCGCCCCGTCATCACTGCACCACGATTTCCTTGAACAGCACGGCGTTGACATGCTGCGGCGCCACCGCGGTATTGACGCGCTTGGTCAGTTCTTCCTTCAGGCGAAAAAGTCCGGCCGAGCCGTTGATGTCGGAAGGACGCAGCTCGCGCAGATAGGTCTGGAACAGGTCGGTGACGCGCGGCAGGTTCGGCTTGATCGCCTCGACCTGCTTTTCGTCCTTGATCTCGAGCACGACCTTGACGCGGAGATATTGTACGCGCTCGCCGGCGGCGCCGACCAGGTTCACCATCATGTCGGGGACGTCGACGAAAGTCGGCGGCTTCGGCGGCGGCGCTTCGGCGTGCTTGGTCTCGCCGTGGCCGCGCATGAAGAAGAACCATCCGCCGCCCGCGCCGAGAATGGCGAGGAAGCCGGCGACCGCGATGATGAGCTTGAGCTTGCCCTTTTTGGCGGGTGCGGCCTCGGCGCCATCGGCGCCGCCGTCTGCCTGCTCGTTCTCAGCCATTGCCCCGTCCGTTCCGATTCCGAAAACGAACGCGGTTGCCACCAGCCAGGGTCAGGACCGCCCCGTTACGCGATACAAAAGCCGACAGCGCACACGCGCTCTCTATAACTGCAACGCTAGGGTAATAATGGTTAACGGAACCTTTCCATTCCGGCCCAACTGGGAAAAATCTGCCGGGCAAACATGGTCAACAAGACCTTTCTGCCGCCCGCCCCGCCCCCCCGAAAAACATCTAACCCCTTGAGAAAAAGCCATTTTGCGACTTGGCACGGCTTTCGCTGAGAAGAAGGCGAACCCGACGGCTTGGGAGAGCCCAAAGGTTTACGCGAGATCCGGACGAGCAAGCTTGGGAGAGCTTTCGTTGTCGGGTCGCTCACAGGGGAGATTACCCGATGGAGAATACGCTTCTCGTCGGACTTTCACGGCAGGTGACGCTGGAACGGCAGATGGATGTCGTTGCCAACAATGTTGCCAACATCAACACGACAGGCTTCAAGGCCGACCGGTCGCTGTTCGAGGAATATCTGCGCTCGCCGGCGCACGAAGACAATTTCACGCGGCCCGACCGCCGCGTCTCCTTCGTGCAGGACCGGGCGACGTTCCACGATTTTTCCGCCGGCCCTTCCGAGCAGACCAAGAACCCGCTCGACGTCGCGATCGACGGCGGCGGCTTCCTCGTCGTGCAGACGCCCGCCGGCGAGCGCTACACCCGCGACGGCGGCCTGCAGATCAACAATCAGGGCCAGCTCGTCACCACCAGCGGCCTTCCGGTGCTCGGCAATTCCGGCCCGATCGTGTTCCAGCCGACCGACAAGGCGATCAACATCGCCCCGGACGGCAACGTCACCGTGGTCGAAGGAAGCGGCCGCACCGATTCGGTTCGCGGCAAGCTGCGGCTGGTCTCGTTCGCCGACGCGCAGAAGCTGGTGAAGGACGGCGGCAATCTATTCTCCGCCGGCCAGGGCGTCGCCGCCCAGCCCGACGCCGTCTCGCGCGTGAAGCAAGGCTTCATCGAGAAGTCCAACGTCAATTCCGTCCACGAGATGAGCCGCATGATCGAGATCTCGCGGACCTACACGCAGATCTCCGCGCTGCTGCAAGGCCAGCACGACCTGCACAAATCCGCAATCGAGAAGCTCGCCGACGTCCCGGCATAACCGCAAGACAACCGTAAGGTAACGATCGATGCGCGCCCTTTACACAGCAGCGACCGGCATGGCGGCACAGGAACTCAACGTTCAGGTGATCTCCAACAACATCGCGAACATGCGTACCACCGGCTACAAGAAGCAGCGCGCCGCGTTCCAGGACCTGATCTACGATCACGTGCGCCGCGTCGGCGCGCAGGCCTCCGATCAGGGCACCATTCTGCCCGTCGGCGTCGACGTCGGCGGCGGCGTCAAGACCTCCGGCACGCCGCGCCTGATGAGCCAGGGCACACTGTCGCCGACCGGCAACGATCTCGACATCGCGATCCGCGGCGAAGGCTTCTTCAAGATCCAGGTCCCCGACGGCACCTATGCCTATACCCGCGACGGCTCGTTCATGATGGATGCGCAGGGCCGCGTCGTCACCGCCCAGGGCAACCCGGTGCAGCCGACGATCACGATCCCGCAAAACTCCTCGCAGATCACCATCAACGCCCAGGGCCAGCTCACCGTGATGCTGCCGGGCTCGACCACGCCGACGCTTGTCGGCCAGATCGGCCTGACGCGCTTCATCAACAAGGCCGGCCTCAATCCGATCGGCGACAACCTCTTCACCGATACCCCGGCCTCCGGCACGCCGCAGGACGGCATCGCCAACACCGACGGTTTCGGCGACATGCAGCAGGCCAACCTCGAACAGGCCAACGTCGAAGTGGTGACGGAAATCTCCGACCTGATCGCCGCCCAGCGCGCCTACGAGATGAACGCCAAGGTCGTCAGCGCCGCCGACCAGATGCTGCAATCCACCTCCGCCATGTTCCGCTGAGCCGCCGCCATGATCGTTCGCTCCCTCCTGATCGTCACCGCCCTGCTCGCGACCGCTGCGACGAATACCGTCGCGCAAGGTACCTCGGACAATTTCGCTGCACGCGATGTGATCGCCGTGCCGACGCTGCGCGCCAATGTGCAGGTGTCGAGCGATCTGGTGCGGATTGGCGACATCATCGACAACGCCGGCAGCGCCGCACAGATCGCGATCTACCGCGCGCCGGACCTCGGGACGACCGGCACGCTCCCGGTCGCGCAGGTCATCAATGCGCTGCGCGCCCATCAGGTGATCGGCGTCGATACCCGCGATCTGAGGGAAATCACCGTCACGCGGCTCGCCCGCTCGA
>JAQSDT010000162.1 GCA_029946075.1 bacterium
ACGACGGTCTTGGGGATACCGTGGGCCTATTCCTTCACCGCGCCGGTCAGCGACGACACGTAGTAGTCGACGAACAGCGAGTAGAACAGCGCGACCGGCAGCGAGCCGAGCAGGGAGCCCGCCATCAGCGCGCCCCACTGGTAGACATCGCCGGTGACGAGTTCGGTGAGGATCGCGACCGGCACCGTCTTGTTGGCGCCGCTCTGGATGAAGGCCAGCGCGTAGATGAACTCGTTCCACGACAGCGTGAACGAGAAGATGCCGGCCGAGATCAGGCCGGGCACCGCCAGCGGAAGCGTGATCCGGCGCAGGATCTGCAACCGCGTCGCACCGTCCACCAAGGCGCATTCTTCCAGCTCGTAGGGGATCGATTTGAAATAACCGATCAGCAGCCAGGTGCAGAACGGCACCAGGAAGGTCGGATACACCAAAATCAGCGCCATTGGCGAGTCGAACAGGCCGAACTGCACGATCACGGTGGCGAGCGGAATGAACAGGATCGAGGGCGGAACGAGATAGGCGAGGTAGATGCCGAGCCCGACATAGGGGCTGCCGCGGAAGCGCAGCCGTTCGATCGCATAGGCCGCGAGCGTCGAGGCGAACAGCGACAGGAAGGTCGAACACACCGCCACGAACATCGTGGTTTTCAACCAGGTCGGATAGGCCGTGTTGAACAGCAGATGCTTGATGTGCGCGATCGTCGGCGAGGTGATCCAGAACGGATTGTGTTCCTTGTAGTTCAAGAGTTCCGCGTTCGGTTTGAACGAGGTGATCCCCATCCAGTAGAACGGGAACAGCAGGATCAGCACGAAGCACGACAGCGGCAGATAGATCATCATCACGCGTCGTGCGCGGGAATCCCACGACATCGTGTCCGGCGTGGCGCTGGCGACGTTGGAGTTGCCCGGTGAGGCGGCGACGTCAGTCATTGGCTTCTCCTTGCTGCCATTTGCGGCGCGCGAGGCCGAAGTAGCTGAACAGCGTTGCAAACACCAGGAACGGGATCATCGACACCGCGATCGCCGCACCTTCGCCAAGCTCGCCGCCGGCGATGCCGCGCTGGAACGCCAGCGTGGCGAGCAAATGCGTCGAGTTGACCGGACCGCCGCGGGTGATGGCATAGACCAGCTGGAAGTCGGTGAAGGTGAAGATGATCGAGAACGTCATGACGATGGCCAGAATGGGCATCATCATCGGCAGCGTGATGAAGCGGAAGCGCTGCCAGGCGGTGGCGCCGTCCAGCATCGCGGCCTCATAGAGCGAGGGCGAGATGGTTTGCAGGCCGGCCAGCAGCGAGATCGCGACAAAGGGAATGCCGCGCCAGATGTTGGCCACGATCAGCGAAAACCGCGCTGCCCATGGCGTGCCCAGGAAGTCGACATTCGACGAGCGGAGGCCGGTCACGTCGACCAGGAGGTACGAGATGATCGAGAACTGCGGATCGTAGATCCACCAGAACGCCAGCGCGGACAGCACCGTCGGCACGATCCAGGGCAGCAGGATGATGGCGCGCAGGATGCTCTTGAAGCGGAAATGGTTGTTGAGCAGCAATGCCAGCCAGAAGCCGAGCGCGAATTTCCCGAAGGTCGCGACCGCCGTATAGAACACGCTGTAGAATACCGCGTTCCACCACAGGGGATCGGTCAGCAAATACTGGAAATTCTCGAACCCGACGAAGACACCGCGCTTGCCGATGGTGGTGTCGGTGAAGGCGAGCCACACGCCGAGGCCGAGCGGATAGGTGAGAAACACCCCGAGCAGCCCGAGCGCAGGTGTCAGGCACATCACGATCAGGAACGGCTTGTAGTCGAACAGGCGCGCGATCCAGCCGGGTTGCCGGGTCACGACGCTGCGTGGGTTTAGGGTTGTCACAGACATCAATGTTCTTCCGCTATCGTCATTGCGAGGAGCGAAGCGACGAAGCAATCCATTCTTCCTTGGTGGAGTTATGGATTGCTTCGCTTCGCTCGCAATGACGGTTGATCCAGAAGTGCGTTTCGACGGCGGTCCGTTACCGGTCCTGGCGCCGGAAGTAGCGCTTCGCACGCTGCTCCGCTTCGGCGGCCGCAGCCTCCGGCGTCGAAGCGCCGGTTGCAACCGCCGCACACATCTGCACCAGCACGTAGTCGGCACTGACGGCGCCGGTCGCGGTCGAGATCGGACCCTTGTAGCCGTCGTAATAGGTGCTGTTCATGGTGTTCTTGAAGATCTTGACCTTCGGATCTTCGGTCCAGACCTTGGCGTCCGCATAGGCGGCGAGCGGCTGCGCCCAATAGCCGGAGTTGGCGTTGAGCCAGGGCTCGTACTGGTCCTTTTCCAGCAGGTAGGTCAGCAGCGCCTTGGAGGCGTTGGGATACTGGCTGTGCTTGAACAGCATCGCGTTCAGCGTCAGTCCCGCCATCGGCGAGATCTTCGCAAAACCCTTGGGCAGCAGTTGATGTTCGCTGTCCTCGGCGATTGCCTTGGTCTTCTCGTCGTTCTTGAGCGAGAAGTACAGCGAGACGCCGTTGGCGGTCAGCGAGATTTCCTGCGCGGAGTAGGCGCGGTTGTTGCTGACGTCGTTCCACGACGGCGTGCCGGCGATGAAGGTCGGGTACAGTTCCTTGACCCATTTCAGCGCGGCGATGGTCTCCTTGCTGTTGATGGTGATGTTGCCGGCTTCATCGAGCAGGGACGCGTTGTGGGACCACAGCGCCCAGTTGGCAAAGCCGTTGCCGTCGCCCTTGGCGTTGCCGAGCGCGAAGCCGGCGGGTTTACCGGCCTTGTGAAGCTTCTTGCACAGTTCCAGGAATCCGGCGCTGTCTTCCGGCACGGTGTCGTAACCGACGGATTTCAGAATCGATTTGCGGTAGATCAGCGGGCCGGCGGTCGCGCCGAACGGCAAACCGATCCAGGTGTTGCTCTTGCTCTTCTTGCCGTAGGTTTGCGCCAGCGGCAGCCAGCCGCCGTATTTCTTGCCGATGTAATCGGCGACGTCGTTCAGTTCGACCAGCTTGTCGACGTAGATGTGCGGCGCGTCCGAGAAGCCGATGATGATGTCAGGACCGGCGCCGGAATTCGAGGTCACCGCGGTCTGCTGGTTGATGTCTTCCCAGCCGACGAAGTCGACCTTGACCTCGACGCCGGTGTCTTTGCTGAATTTGGCGCAATTGGCGCGGAACACGTCCTCGTCGGCCTGTACGAAGCGCACCGGGCGCAGCATGCGCAGGCTCGCGCCCTTCTCGATCGCAAATTTCGGAGTGGCGACGTCGGCGGACTTGATGGCTGATTGGGCAGAGGCGCCGGTTGCGGCCAGCGCAGCGGCGGAAACGCCGAGTGCCAGCGCATCACGACGGGTAATGTTGTTCGTCATTTCTGTGGGTCTCCCTGTGTTCTGCTCCCGGCGTTGATCGCCAATGAGCTTGCGGCCTCCGGTTCCAGCCGAACCGAAGGGTAATTCTTATTTCATCGCGCTTTCCCGGGCACGGACCGCTCTCCGTGTTGCCCGATAGATACGCTTTTAGCCGGCGCCTTAACTGTTGGGGCCCCGATCCATGCTGACAGGTTGCCAGCGACGAAGCGAGGTGTTTTGCAGCACCGACGGATTGACACAGCTTACCGGCCACATGCCCGACAATACCAGTGACAATTCGTAGCCTACCCGACGCTTGCGTGCTTCGTCAAAACGTGCCGACGCCGAGGCTACATGCGCCGTCAGCGTGACGTTTTCCATCGAAAGCAGCGGGTTGTTGTGCGACGGCGGCTCCTTTTCCAGCACGTCGAGGGCGGCGTGGGCGATCCAGCCCTCCTGCAGGGCCTTGATCAGGCCTTCCTCGTCCACGGTGGCGCCGCGGCCGGTATTGATGAACACCGCGCTCTTCTTCATCTGCTTGAAGTGCTTTTCGCCGAGCATGTGATGGACCTCGGGCCGGGCCGGGGCGTGCATCGACAGGAAGTCCGACTGCGCCAGCACCTCGGACAGCGTGGCCGGGATCACGCCATGGTCGGAAATCAGCGTTTCCTGGATGAAGGGATCGTAGGCGATCATGCGCAAGCCGAACGGCGCCGCGCGCTTGGCGACCGCGCGCGCCACGCGCCCGAACGAGATGAAGCCGAGCGTCTGGCCCATCAGCCGCGGAATCTTCAGCAGCGCCGGGCGTCCTTCCGACCAGCGGCCGGTGCGCACCATCTTGTCCTGCTCGACCAGCCGGCGGAAGCCGGACAGCAGCAGCATCATGGCGTGGTCGGCGACTTCCTCGATGAAGGTGTCGGGGATGTTGGTGACGGGGATGCCGCGCGCGGTGGCCGCCTTGACGTCGACCGAGTCGACGCCGACGCTGCCGAGCGTGATGACCTTGCAGTTTTCCAGCGCGTCGATGACCGTCTTGGTGATCGGCATGCCCTTGGCATAGACGGCGTCGGCGGTTTTCGCGGCGGCGATGAACTCGGCCTCGTTGGCCGGTGCCTCGACGATCTCGGCCCCGATCGGGTCGAGTGCTTCGCGCTCATAGTCGTAGCCGCCGCCGGCCACCGTGAAGCTCGCGCCCTTTGGCGTGAGAATCCTGAATTTCGACATTTCCTCTTCCTGCTCCGATTTGCTTGTTCGGTTTTGGTTGGGCCGCGATGGGTCGCAGCCGTTTTTCTCGAGCGATTCTTCTTTTACGCGATAGTGGATGATCTTATTACAATCGTCGGTTGATCTGGACCGGCGATCTTCCGGAGTTCTACGGGGAACCCCCGTAACCAAGCGGTAAAGGGTCTCACACTACCGTGATGCGAATCAATCCCGCCTGATCGCATTGCTCGCGCCCGGAGAACCCCACGTGAAGCTGACCAACCTGAAGATCACCCCCAAGCTCGGCATCTTGGTGGGTGTGACCTTGCTCGGACTGTGTGCGGCCGGCGTGCTGGCAGGCTATCTGATGCAGCGTGAGATGCTCAATGCGCGCATCGACCAGACCAAGGCGATCGTGGAAATGGGACTCAATCTGGCGGCCGGCCTGAAAAAACAGGTCGACGCCGGCGAAATGACCAAGGAAGCCGCGCTGAAGGAATTCGGCCGTCGCGGCAATTCGCTGACCTATGACAAGGGCGCCGGCTATCTGTTCGGTACCGCCTATAATGGCATCACCATCCTGGCACCCAATCCCCAGCAGGTCGGCACCAACCGCATGGATGTCGTGACCAACGGCCGCAAGCTGTCCCAGGAGCTGATGGACGGCGTCAAGGCCAACGGTTCGATCCTGCTGTATTATGAATATATGAAGCCCGGCGAAGAGAAGCCGATCCGCAAGCTCGGCTACGCCGCCGCCGTTCCCGGCTTCGACATGTATGTCGGTACCGGCGCCTATCTCGACGATCTCGATGCCAAGTTGAAGCCGATCGCCTGGCTGCTCGGCCTTGCCATTCTCGGCATTGCGGTCATTTCCGGCAGCATCGCCTGGATGATCGGCCGCAGCATCGCAAGGCCGCTGGCGCAGCTCGGCGACCGCATGCAGGCGCTGGCCGACGGCAAGCTCGACGGCGAAATCCCCGGCGCGGGACGCGGCGACGAGATCGGCGCGATGGCCGCCACCGTCCGGATTTTCAAGGACAACGCCCTGCGCATCCGCGGCCTCGAAGAGGCGGAAGCGCAGACCCAGGCCCGCACCGCGGCGGAGCGCCGCCAGGCCATGGAGAATATCGCCAGCGACTTCGAACGCAGCGTCAACGGCATCGTTCGCACGGTGTCGACGGCGGCCGCCGGCATGCAGTCCACCGCGCAGTCGATGACGGCCACCGCCAGCGACGCCAGCGCGCGTGCAGCGACTGTCAGCGCGGCGTCGGAAAGCTCGTCCAACAATGTCGGCACCGTGGCCGCGGCGGCTGAAGAGCTGTCGAGCTCGGTGACCGAGATTTCCCGCCAGGTGGCGCGCTCCAGCGAGATCGCCAGCAAGGCCGTGGGCGATGCCGAACGCACCAATGCGACCGTCGGCGCGCTCTCGACCGGCGCCGAGAAGATCGGCGAAGTCGTCAAGCTGATCCACTCGATTGC
>JAQSDT010000163.1 GCA_029946075.1 bacterium
GCACCGCGGCGTCCTCGATCGCCATCGCGGCGCCCTGCGCCATGTAGGGCGTCATCGGGTGGCAGGCATCGCCCAGCAGCGTGATCTTGCCTTCGCTCCAGCGTGGCAGCGACTGGCGATCGACGATCGCCCATTTGTGCACGTCGGGACAGGCGGCCAGCACCTGTTCGACCTGACGATGGAAACCGGCAAACGCCTTGCGCAACGCGACGACGTCGCCCTTCGCCGACCACGACTCGATACGGAATTCCGGCTCCGGCTGGCTGGTGACGAGATAGATCTCGCTGCGGTCTGGCTTGACGTAATAGATCACGATGTGGCGGTCCTCGCCCCACCATTTGGTACAGTCGTCAATCGCGGCACCATTGAGCAATGCGGCCGGATACGTCGTGCGATAGGCGATCCGTCCGGTAAAGCTGACCGGCGAGACGCCGAACAAAATGTTTCTCACCGCGGAGTGAATGCCATCGGCCGCAACCACGGCGTCGGCGCTCGCGATTGAGCCATTCGAAAATGTCAGCCGCACGCCCTCGCCTGTCCGATCGATGCCGACGAGTTTGTGCTGCAGCCTGACGCACTCGTCGGGGACGGCGCTGGCGAGCGCCGCGTGCAGGTCGCCGCGATGTGCCAGCAGATAGGGCGCGCCGAATTTGGCTTCGGCGCTTTCGCCGAAGATCATATCGAACTTGACCTCGCCGGTGCGCCAGTCGCGGTTGTTCCAGGAACGCGGATAGAAGGATTGCGCCCGCAGTCGCTGTTCAAGCCCAAGGCCGCGCAGCACCTGCATCGCGTTACAGCCGATCTGGATGCCGGCGCCAAGCCGCGCGAACTGCGTCGCCTGCTCGTAGACGGTGACATCGATGCCGACGCGCCTGAGCGCTGCGGCGGCGGCAAGACCGCCCATGCCGGCGCCGATGATTGCAATCGACAGAGGTCTTGCCATTCCGTCCCCGCCCCAAGCCGCTTCTTGCCGACGGCTTCGCCCGCACTTTATGCCGGCCGGAAGCCCGCCCGCTCCAGCGCCGCCCGCCCCGCTTCGGACGCCAGCGCATCGAGAAAGGCCTGTACGGCCGGCCGTTGCTTGCGCGCTTTCACCAGCGCGAAATCATAATGCTCTTCGGCAAAGGGAATGAAACCCAGGTCTGACGCATGCGCGACCGGCGCAATGGTCATGCCCCAGTCGGCGCGCTGCTGCGCGATCGCGGCGGCCACTGCGTTGTGCGAGCGCGGCTGATTCCAGTAGCCGTCGGGGCGCATGCCGCCGAGCAGACGGTCGATCAGGATGCGCGTGCCGGCGCCCTGGTTGCGGTTGACCATGATGCAGGCGGGATCGGCGAGCGCGGCGCGTACCGCGTCTTTCGCACTCAAGCCTTCGAAGCGCCGGTCGCCCTTGCGGAACACGATGCCCTGCATGCGCCGCCAGCCCGGCACCAGTTCGAGCCCCTCAGTAAGATAGGGCGTGTTGTAGGTCTCGGTTTTCTCGTCGAACAGATGGATCGGCGCGAAGTCGCACTCGCCGCGCTTGGCGGCGGCAAGCCCGCCGAGGCTGCCGACGGCGATCGAGCGCACGGCGAGGCCGGCATGCGCCAGCGGAGCGGTGACGAGATCGAGCCCGGTGCAATGACTGCCGACGATCACGAGATCGGGCACCCGCACATGCGGCGTGAAAAGCGTTACGTCGGTTTGCGCATTCGCCGGCAGCTGATCCGCTAGCGCATCGATGCGCAGGAAGCCATCGGCCTGCGCAAACGACGTGATGGCGCCGGAGCCCTTGCCGGTGGGATAGGCGATCAAGCCGTCCGGACCTTCGACCAGCGAAACCATGACGAATTCGGTGCGGCCGAGTTCTGAAGCAATTCGCACCGGCACCCGCGCGGTGACCTTGGCATCGGACCGTAGCGGCAGGCCGGCCATCCGCCGCAGCACCGGAACGATCATGTCGTGGAAGGTGAACATCGCCGAGGTCGGAAATCCCGGCAGGATAATGACCGGCTTGCCGTCGCACACCGCAAGGCACAGCGGCTTTCCGGGCTTGAGCGCTACGCCGTGGGCGATGATGCCGGGCTCGCCGAGCCGGCCGATGATGCGGTGGGAGACGTCGCCCGCACCCTTCGAGGTACCGCCCGACAGCACCAGCATGTCGCTGGTCGCAAGCGCCTTGCGCATCGCGGCTTCGAGCAGCGCGTCGTCGTCGGGAATGGCCCCGAGGAAATGTGCCTCGCCGCCGTTTTCCGAGATCGCGGCTGTCACGATTGCGCCGTTGGTGTCGTAGATGGCGGCCGGCCGTAATGCCTGGCCGGGCTGCACCAGTTCGTCGCCGGTCGAGATGATAGCGACGCGCGGACGGCGCGCGACGTTTACCTGTGCGATGCCGCAGGCCGCCAGCATGCCGATCTCGCGCGAGCCGATGATCGTGCCGGCGCGCAGCAGCGCCTCGCCGCGCGCGATGTCGGAGCCGGCATAGGAAATAAATTGGCCGGGCGATGCTGCACGGCGGATTTCGATCGCACGCATGCCGGAGGGCTGGGTGTGCTCGACCATCACGATGGCGTCAGCCCCGCGCGGCACCGGGCCGCCGGTTGCGATGGAAGTCGCCGTGCCGGAAAGTACCGGCCGCACTGGCGCAACACCGCAGGCAATCACTTCGTCGTTGAGGATCAGCCGCACCGGCGCGGCTTCAGTCACGGATGCGAGGTCGGCCGAGCGCACCGCAAAGCCGTCGACGTTGGAGCGGTCGAACGGCGGCACGTCGATCGGCGCCACCACGTCTTCGGCTAGCGCACAGCCGAGCGCAGCTGCGAGCGAACGTGGTTCGCTCGGCACTGCGCGCGGGAACAACGCGGCCTCGAACCGCGCCAGCGCATCCTCGCGGGAGAGGATGGTCAGGAACTGGTCCTGGTCCGGATTATCGGCGCCTTTCGGCTGGGGCGTATGGGTCATTCCGGAACTCATATTATTCCCGCAGCATATAGGCATCGACCTCGGCGCCGGCGGCATATCCCTCGGAACCGCCGGGTACGGCGAGCCAGGCTTCGGCGCGTGCAATGGCGTCGAGCGACAATTCGCCGGCAGCCAGCGTTACCCAGGCGCCCTGCCTGCGTTCCAGCAGCACGAGTTCGGCAATGCCGACCGACGATGCGACCTTGCGCGCCAGCGGCAGATTGAGCGTCTTGCGCGGGCGCCGGCCCGACAGGCGATCGAGCACCGGCAGTACCAGTGTCCACCACGCCGCGAAGGCCTGATCGGGCGCGCCGGGAAGAATGACGACGGGCGCGCTGCCGATGCGGCCCACGGCGGATGTTCGACCCGGCTGCAACGCAATGCCGTGGGCAAGCACCTCACCGCGCGTGCGCAAGGCCGCTATCGCCGCATCGGTGTGCCCGACGCCGGAGCCGCCGACGATCAGAAGCAGGTCGCATGCGGCGCCATCGAGCGCTGCTGCGATCGATGCGGCATCGCGTCCGGCAGCAGCCAACGAAGCAACAGCGGCGCCCACGGTACGCGCGCTCTCGGCGATCAAATCCGCGGTCAGCGTACCACCGGGAATATTGACAATGCGCAGACGCGGACGGCGCACCTTCAATCGCGCGATACGAGCGGCGCGTGCTATAAGAAGATCTCGCGGCAACACGCGACGTCCTGCCTCGACGACATGGCTGCCGGCAGCGATATCGCCGCCTTTCCGGCGTATGCCCTGCCCCGGAATCGCTTCGGCCAAGACCTGGACGATCGGGCCGGACGTATCGACGGAGTCGGCATCCAGCACACAGTCGCATCCGCCGGGCATCGCCGCGCCGGCTTCGACCCAGACCGGCGGTGCGGCCAACGGCAACGGCGAATAGGAGGACGCGCCGACGAGCTCGCGCGAGGAGAAAGCGTAGCCGTCCACGGCCGCGACGTCGCGCGGCGGATGCGCGTCAAGCGGTGGCATGTCGGCGGCGATGCAGCGCAGCGCTTCGGGCAGATCGAGTTCCTGCGGCGCAACGGGTTCCACGCCCCCGAGCAGCGCGGCGAGCGCCGTATCGAGGGGCGTCAGCGAATGAGGCAGGCGCTGGTTTGCGGTCATATCTCGCCTATGCCCTGAATCGGGCCGGAAAGAAACAGAACCGGATACCGCCTGGCCGCCGCCTCATCCCTTCGGCGGCGTTGACGCGGAGGCGAAATCGTTGCAAATGAAACCAATTGGCGGAGACAACCGCCGAAGACGCCTAACGGCTTTGGCCGACCCACAGGGAGAAAACGGATGTTCGCCAGGAATCTTTCCAGGCTGGGAATTCTTGCGGCCGCGATGCTGGCATCGACCGCCGCGCTCGCGCAAGTTTCGGACGATCTGGTCAAGATCGGCGTGCTCACCGACATGAACGGTCCGGCCTCGACGCCGACCGGCCAGGGCTCGGTTACCGCCGCGCAAATGGCGGTCGACGATTTCGGCGGCAAGGTGCTGGGCAAGCCGATCAGCATCATCTACGGCGACCACCAGCTCAAGCCGGATATCGGCGGCGGCATCGCGCGGCGCTGGTACGATGTCGACCAGGTCGATCTGATCGTCGACGTACCGGTGTCGGCGGTGGGCCTCGCGGTGCAGAACATCGCCAACGAAAAGAAGAAGCTGTTCATCGCCCACTCCACCGGCACCGCCGATTTCCACGGCAAATACTGTTCGCCTTATGCGATGCAGTGGGTGTTCGACACCCGCGCGCTCGCGGTCGGCACCGCGCAGGCGGTGGTGAAGCGCGGCGGCGACAGCTGGTTCTTCATCACCGACGACTACGCGTTCGGTCACTCGCTCGAACGCGATGCTTCCAGCGTCGTCACCGCCAATGGCGGCAAGGTGCTGGGCTCGGTGCGCCCGCCGCTGGCGACGCCGGACCTGTCGTCCTTCGTGCTGCAGGCACAGGCCTCCAAGGCCAAGATCATCGGCATCGCCGCCGGCCCGCCCAACAACATGAACGAGATCAAGACTGGCGCCGAGTTCGGCGTGTTCAAGGGCGGTCAGCAGATGGCCGCGCTGCTGGCATTGATCACTGACATCCATTCGCTGGGATTGCCGGCCGCGCAGGGCCTGTTGCTGACGACGTCGTTCTACTGGGACATGGACGACAAGACCCGCGAATGGTCGAAGCGCTATTTCGCCAAGATGAACCGGATGCCGACGATGTGGCAGGCCGGCGTCTATTCCTCGGTCATGCACTACCTCAAGGCAATCGAGGAAACCGGCACCGACGAGCCACTGAAGGTCGCGGCGAAGATGCGCGAAAAGCCGATCGAGGATTTCTTCTCCCGCAACGGCAAGCTGCGCGAGGACAACCTGATGGTCCACGATCTCTGGCTGGTGCAGGTCAAGAAGCCCGAGGAGTCCAAATATCCGTGGGACTACTACACCATCCTCGCCAAGATTCCGGGCGACGAAGCGTTCGGACCGGTCGACCCGGCGTGTGCGATGGCGAAGAAGTGACTGCGTAGCAGTCATTCCGGGGCGCGCAAGCGAACCCGGAATGACTCTGGCAGTCACTTCGCTGCGCCGATCTCGCGCAGATATTTCATCACGCCGGGATGAATCAGTCCTGCGTTCGGCGCGGCGGCAACCGTGTTGGCTGCCGTGGTTTCGCAGGCCTGCGGCAACTTCTTGCACAGCGCGCCTTCGGCCTCGTGCAGCGTGCGTGCGAGGCGATAGGCGACATCGTCCGGCAAGCTCTCGCGCGCGAGAACAAAGCTCCAGGAACCGATGGAATCGATCGCGGCGGGCTGGTTCGGATAGCTGTTGGCGGGCACCGTCAGCGGTTTCAGGAAGGCGTACTTGGCGCGCACCTTCGCGATCTCGCCCGCATCGGGCGCGATGAACCGCGCGCCGCCGGGTGCCTGCGCCATCGCGGCAAAGCCGGGCCAGCCGATGCCGGCGCCCCACAACGCCGCGGCGCGGCCGTCCTGCACCATCGCAGGTCCATCGCCGGCGCGATCGAGATAGATCGATTTGAAGTCCTCGTCCTGCTTCAGCCCGATGCCGTCGAG
>JAQSDT010000164.1 GCA_029946075.1 bacterium
CGTTTCAGCCGACGTCAACGCAGTGACATCTGGCGTCGAGTGAACCCGAACAACAGGAGACTGACCGTGAGCAGAATCACACCCGCGATCATCTCAATCTCGGCATCGGTGGCGCGAGCGGCAGGACGCGGCCTTCACCCAGTTCGGCGAAGTGGCGGTGCCGAACCAGTCCGGCCACATCTATCTCGTCACCAACCGGCACGGCCAGCATCGTCTGATCACGGTGGCGCGGCTGGCGATCTCGGGCGAGATGTACGGCATCATCACGACGCTGCTGGCGGGCCGTGGATCGCTGCTGACGCCGATCGCGGCGCCGATCGCCTACATTCCCGTCAAGATGGTGAATAGCCCCACATTTGGCCGCGTTTCGGCCGATAATCCCAATTATGAGCTGTATCGCCAGCATTTGCGGCGAACGACGGAAGAGCCGTTTGCGCTGTTTCTGCCGGGCTGACGCGCTTTCACCTTGCATTTTCTACAGAAGAGACTATGTGAAGCTCATTCGAATGACCGCTCTGCCTTGTTGACCGCGCCGATACCGGCTCCTTTCCCCAAGACATCGTTGAAATCGGATCAAGCCTGCGCGGAGGTCGTGCAGGCAAAGCGCTTTCGCGCATCTTGGAGATAGTTACATGGCTACCGGAACAGTTAAGTGGTTCAACGCGACCAAGGGCTTCGGCTTCATCCAGCCCGACGACGGCGGAACCGACGTTTTCGTTCACATCAGCGCCGTCGAACGTGCAGGCCTGAGCTCGCTCAATGAAGGTCAGAAGATCTCGTTCGAAGCGAAGAAGGACCCGATGCGCGGCAAGACCAGCGCCGAGAACCTTCGCGTCGACTAAACAGATCGGCGGCGGATCACCACGGATGTAATGGGATCCTTCGGCTGCCTTCTGAACGATCAAGCCCGTTGGCGATAAGCCAGCGGGCTTTTTCATGCGCTGCCATCGATGCCTCGAGGGGCGAACGAACCCGTCGCGCTGTTTCTGAACGAACAATGCCTGTAACGTCACCGCAAGGTCGGGGAGGTCCCGGCATGCGGTGATGGACGACGATGCAGCAGCCGGAACCAGTTGCAATTCTCCCGCTGTTTTCGATCGTCATCCCGCTTGAATATCATCGCGGCCAATGGGAACGCTCCTGGCTGGGATGGCAATCCCAGACGATCGACAAGGCCGCCTACGAGATCGTGCTGGTTATCCCGCCGGATTTTCCGGAGCGTGACGAACTGCACAGGCTCGCAACTTCCACGACCCGGCTCGAATTCGCCGAAGATTCCCATGATATCGGCCTTTGCGCGATCGGGGCGGCGAGGGCCCGCGGCCAGTATCTGTTTTTCACGGAATCGCATTGCTGGCCGGAGCCCGACGTACTCGAACTCTGCCGCCAGGCATTTCGCGATCATCCGGACTGGGCCGGATTTTCCTGCCGCTCGGTTCGTATTTGTCACAACAAGCTGTCCGAGGCCGAAGCGGATATGTACCAGTCCGATATCGAGTTCGGCATGGAGGAGCATCCGTGGCGCAAGGTTCTCGACCAATGCTTCGTGACGCGCCGGGAGGCCTACGAGGAATGCGGCGGCTTGCGCCCGGAATTCGGACATTTCGCCGAATGGGTTTTGGCGGCCGACTATTACGCGCGCGGCTACAAGATCGGCTATCTGAACGAGGCGCAATTTCATCACTACTATGTCGGAGCGCTCGGTGAGCTCAAGGCCTTCACGCTGGATTTCGTGCAGGGCGAGATCCGATATTTCAGCCTCGGTGCGTGCAGACCCGGTAGTGAGCTTCTGGAAGTCCCGGTGGAGTGGAGCTGTCGGGATAATCTCGATGCAGCAATGGCGCGTGACATCGTCCGGACGATTGCAGCCAACTTTCTCGCCGATGTGAGGCTCCGCCAGTTGCGCCGCGGCATGGCTGCGATTTGGCGCTGGCTTCCGCCCGCGATTTTCGGAGACGGTCTCGCACGAGGCGGCAGCGCTATCACCGCGATATATGCGCGGCTCGTCTTGATCGTGGTCGCACTGGCGGGCTCGCGCGAGAGCGTCGCGCGCGCCATGAAGACCTATATCGCGGCACTGATACGATATCAGCGCCTGAGCAGTATCCGCGCGGCGCGTGCCGGGACTGCCGGTTATGCGGCCACGCGGTCGGGCGGCCTGATTTCCACGCCATCCGGCTTCTACCCTCCGGAGCGATGGAACGATCGCCATTTTCGGTGGAGTGAAACGGAGGCTGCGGTTCGGATTGAAGGCCGTCCCGGGCGCAACACGGTCCGCATCGAATGCATCGACGTACGCGAACCGCTGAACCGGATCGACTTGCGTTTGTTTCTGGACGGCCGGGCCATCGCGAACGAAACGATCGCTTATGGTGCCGACAAGATCGAATTCCCGGTCGACCTGCCGCCGTCCGGCATCGGCACGCTGGCGTGGATGTGTCGTCCCTTCCGCGCCGTCGCCGATCGGCGGCGCCTCGGCCTGCCGGTTGCGCGCATCGAGGTGAACACCTGACGGCGCTTCAGGTGCCGGCGTTACGATGCGAGCTTGTCGGTCGCCTTCGTCGCGCCGAAGTTCTTGCGCAATGTCGGCTTGTGAATCTTCCCCGTCGCGTTGCGCGGCAGGGCGTCGACGAACTCGATCAGCCGCGGGCATTTGAACCGCGCCAGGTTGGCCGCGCAGTGCGCGTGGATATCCGCCGGCGTCAGCGTATGTCCGGGCTTGACGGCGACGATCGCCATGCCGACTTCGCCCCATTGCTCGCTCGGGATGCCGATGATCGCGGCCTCGGCGATCGCACCCAGCTGATGCAGCACGTTCTCGACTTCGGCCGGATAGACGTTCTCGCCGCCGGAGATGTACATGTCCTTCCAGCGGTCGACGATGTAGTAAAAACCCTCCTCGTCGACGCGCGTGGCGTCGCCGGTGTGGAGCCAGCCGTCGGTGAACGATGATTTGTTGGCCTCGTCCCGGTTCCAGTAACCCGGCGTGACGTTCGGTCCCTTGACCCAGAGCTCGCCGAGTTCGCCGACATCGGCATCCGATCCGTCAGGGCGGACGATCCGCACTTCGGTATGCAGCACCGGCTTGCCGGACGAGCCGGCCTTGCGCGCGGCGTCCTCCCTGTCGAGCGTCAGCACGGCCGGGCTGGTTTCGGTCATGCCGTAACCCTGCTGCAGCGCCACGCCGCGTTGTTCCCACACTTTCAGCAGCGGCACCGGCATCGGCGCGCCGCCGACGCCGCCGATCACGATCCGGCTGAAGTCGGAGGTCGCGAACGCCGGATGCTGCGCCATGAACTGGTAGATCGAGGGCACGCCGAAGAACTGGTTGATACCCTGCGCGGGGTCGCTGATCAGCTGCAGCGCCGTGCCCGGATCGAACGCGCGCATGATCAACACGGTGCCGCCGGCATGCAGCACCGGGTTGGTGTAGCAATTCAGCCCGCCGGTGTGGAACAGCGGCAGCACGGTCAGCAGCACGCTCGACGGCGAAATATAGGCGGGACCGCCGAGGTTGAC
The DNA here is from genome assembly GCA_029946075.1 of bacterium. Taxonomy (GTDB): domain Bacteria; phylum Pseudomonadota; class Alphaproteobacteria; order Rhizobiales; family Xanthobacteraceae; genus Bradyrhizobium. The sequence continues at coordinate 3,520 of JAQSDT010000164.1, forward strand.
GCAATTCCAGAACGTCATGCCGTGGGTGATGATCGCGCCCTTGGGCAGGCCCGTCGTGCCCGACGTGTACATGATGGTCGAGATGTCGTCGTGCGTGACGTCCGCGATGCGGTCGAGCGGCCTTGCGCCCGCGATCGCCGCTTCATAAGAGCCGCCGTGCCCGAACAGCAACGCCGACGAGACGTTGCAGAGCCTGGCGACGGATAGCGCGACCTCGGCCAGATCGTTGTCATGCACCATCACTTTCGGCGAGGAATCGCCGACGATGAATTGCAGTTCGGGCACCGTCAACCGCGTGTTCAGCGGCAGGAACACCGCGCCGATCCGGCCGCAGGCGAACTGCACTTCCAGCGTATCGGTGGTGTTGAGCGCCAGCACCGCGACGCGGTCGCCGCGCCCGACCTTCAGCGTATCGCGCAGATGGGTCGCGAGCCGCGAAATGCGCGCGTCGAATTGCCCGTAGGTCAGGCGGCGGTCGGTTGCCAGATCGATCGCCGCAACCTTGTCCGGCGTGCGGCGGCCGAAATGAGCGATCCAGTCGTAATGGCGAACCGGCGACATGTTTCTCTCCGCATCGGGCGGTCTGCGCCGCCGGTTTTGTTTGATGGTGTTCCCTCTCGCAAATGTAGCTCATTTGGTCTTGCGTGGAGTGGCTGGGGTGTCGGGATAGAGCGAGCGCGAACGGACGATACAGTTGAGCGTTCTCGCGACGCATTTTGCCCGAGCTTTGCCATCGATTTCCTTCGACCCTCCAGGACGAGGGCGCAGGGAATGCCGGGTGCACGCCGCACCCGAGGTCTCGTGCGCAAGTGTGTGCAAAAGGAAATGCGCACACGAGCATACAGGTGAAGCGGAGGCATCCGACATTCCCTGCGCAATGGCTTTACGGCCTATATCGTGCTCTCCCCGGAGAACGGCTCTTTTGCCTCCGTCGCCCCCGGGAAAATCCCGGGAGCTTGGCGCCAGCACCGCGACGCCAGGACCACACGACTTCGCCGTACGCATCCGTGCCGTTCGTCAAAGGCGCAGCTGCGTCCACCGCATCCCGCCCCGCGTTCGTGACGATCGCGAAACGCCCCTCGTACCGGGACGGGACCGGGGCAAAATAATGCTGATTTGGGTCGGACGTCAACCGGAATTTCGGAAAATCAGAAATTGAGCCCGGGCCCGTCAAACAAATCCAGGCGTCCAGTTGCTGGTTGTTCCATCCGCGCGCACCGCGAGACTATGACAGCCGCTCGACGCAAGTTTGCGCATGCAAAATCAGGGCATCGTGGACTATTGCTTGTTCGGGCATGATCGCATCGGAAAACCGGTAGCCACTTTTCCGGATCATGCCCCCGGGAGGACATCATGCTGGACCAGACGAGGGCGCAAAGCCCGTTCTATACCGCCGAGCACGAGGCGTTCCGCGACGTGATGCGCCGCTTTGTGTCGCGCGAGATCGAGCCTTTTGCGCATGAATGGGACGAGGCCGGCGAGTTTCCGCGCGAGCTCTATGCCAAGGCCTCCGGGATCGGGCTGCTCGGGCTCGGCTTTCCGGAGGAATATGGCGGCATTGCCGCCGACCAGTTCATGAAGATCGTGGCGTCGCAGGAACTGGCGCGCGCCGGCGCCGGCGGCGTCAGTTCCAGCCTGATGAGCCACACCATCGGCTCGCCGCCGATCGCACGCGCCGCCCGGCCGGAAGTCAGGGATCGGGTGCTGCCGCAGGTGCTGGCGGGCAAGAAAATATCGGCGCTGGCGATCACCGAGCCGAGCGGCGGTTCGGACGTTGCGAACCTGCGCACCAAGGCGCGCCGCGACGGCGATCATTATGTCGTCAGCGGCGAGAAGACGTTCATTACCTCGGGCATGCGCGCGGATTACCTCACGGTCGCCGTGCGTACCGGCGGCGAGGGACCGGGCGGTGTCAGCATGCTCCTGATCGAGGGTGATACGCCGGGCCTGTCGCGGACCAAGCTCAAGAAAATGGGCTGGTGGGCATCGGACACCGCGACGCTGCATTTCGACGAATGCCGCGTGCCGGTGGAGAACCTGATCGGCGAGGAAGGTCAGGGCTTCAAGATCATCATGCATAATTTCAACAGCGAGCGCATGGGCATGGCGGCCAGCTGCACCGCCTATGCCCGCGTCTGCGTGGAGGAGGCGATCGCCTATGCGAAGGAGCGCAAGACCTTCGGCAAGCCGATTTCGCAGCACCAGGTGATTCGCCACAAGCTGGTCGACATGGCGCAGAAGGTCGCGGCCTCGCAGGCGATGCTGGAGCTGCTGGCGTGGCGGCTCGGGCAGGGCGAGAGCCCGGTTGCCGAAATCTGCATGATGAAGAACCAGGCCACCCAGACCATGGCATATTGCGCGTCGGAAGCCGTGCAGATCTTCGGCGGCGCCGGCTTCATGCGTGGCATCAAGGTCGAGCGCATCTACCGCGAGGTCAAGGTCAACGCCATCGGCGGCGGCAGCGAGGAGATCATGAAGGACC
>JAQSDT010000165.1:0-4068 GCA_029946075.1 bacterium
GCTGCCGAGCAGCACCGCACCGGCGCCGTCGTCGATGCCGTAGGAGTTGCCGGCGTGGTGCACTTAATTGATCTTCTCGATTTCGGGATGCGACTGGATCGCGACCGCGTCGAAGCCGCCCATCATGCCGACCGCCGCGAACGACGCCTGCAACTGGCCGAGCGACTGCATCGTCGTCGTGGGCCGCATGTGCTCGTCCTTGGCGAGAATGGTGAGGCCGTTGACGTCCTTGACCGGCACCACCGACTTGTTGAAGCGGCCTTCGTCCCACGCCTTGGCGGCGCGCTGCTGGCTCTGCACGGCGTAGGCATCGACGTCATCGCGCGAGAAGCCGTATTTGGTCGCGATCAGGTCGGCGGAGACGCCCTGCGGCATGAAATAGGCCGGCACCGCCATCGAGGGGTCCATCGGCCAGGCGCCGCCGGACGCGCCGATGCCGACACGGCTCATCGATTCGGCGCCGCCTCCGATCACGAGTTCATGCTGGCCGGCCATCACCTGGGCGGCGGCAAAATTCACGGCATCGAGGCCGGAGGCACAGAAGCGGCTGATCTGCACGCCGGGGACAGCCTCGCCGAGGCCGGACTTGAGCGCGGCAAAGCGCGCGATGTCGCTGCCGGCTTCGCCGACCGGATCGACCACGCCGAGGATGACGTCGTCGACGACATCGACGCCGAGATTGTTGCGCTCCTTCAGCGCCTGCAGCGGCACGGTGGCGAGCGCCAGCGCGGTGACCTCATGGAGCGAGCCATCGGCCTTGCCGCGGCCGCGGGGGGTGCGAACGTGATCGTAGATATATGCCTCAGGCATCGGTTTTCTCCCGTTTCACTCCCGGCTCCGATCGAACCGGACGAATTTCAGATTATTCCGCCGTCATTGCGAGGAGTGTAGCGTCGAAGCAATCCATTCTTTCTTTTCGCGGCAAGATGGATTGCTTCGCTGCGCTCGCAATGACGAAATTTGCAGGTACGTCAAAACGCTTCCGCCGCCAGTTCCATGGTGGTCGCGCAGCCGGTCTGGATGCGCGCAAGATGCACGGTGGTTTCCGGCAACATCCGCTCCATGAAGAAGCGGCCGGTCACCAGCTTGGTCGAGAGATAGGGCGTGGCGCCGGAGGCCGCAATCTTGTCCTGCGCCACCCTGGCCATCCGCGCCCACATATAGGCGAAGGTGACGAGGCCGAACAATTGCATGTAGTCGGTGGCGGCGGCGCCGGCATTGTCGGGCTTGGCCATGGCATTCTGCATCAGCCATCCGGTGGCCTGCTGCAAATGGCCGAGCGCATTCGAGAGCGGCGCGACGAACGGCTTCATGTTTTCGTCGCTGCCGTGTTCCTTGGCGAAGGCTGCGACCTCGCCGAAGAACCCCATCACGGCGCGGCCGCCATCGCGCGGCAGCTTGCGGCCGACGAGGTCGAGCGCCTGGATGCCGTTGGCGCCTTCATAGAGCATCGCGATACGCGAATCGCGCACGAACTGCTCCATGCCATGCTCGGCGATGTAGCCGTGGCCGCCATACATCTGCTGCGCCAGCACCGAGTTGGAGAAGCCGACATCGGTCATCACGCCCTTCATCACCGGGGTCATCAGGCCCATGTGATCGTCGGCTTCCTGACGGTCCTTCGGATCGGACGAGCGATGCGCGACGTCGCTCTTCAGCGCGGTCCACACCACCATGGCGCGGGCCGCCTCGTTGAAGGCGCGGATGGTGAGCAGCACGCGGCGCACGTCCGGATGCACGATGATCGGATCGGCCGGCTTTTCCGGCTCCTTGGCGCCGGTCAGCGAGCGGCCCTGCAGGCGCTCGCGCGCATATTGCACGGCGTTCTGGTAGGCGACTTCGGACTGCGCGAGACCCTGAACGGCGACGCCGAGGCGCGCTTCGTTCATCATCACGAACATGCCCTGCATGCCCTTGTTTTCTTCGCCGATCAGCCAGCCGGTGGCGTTGTCGTAGTTCATCACGCAGGTGGAATTGCCGTGGATGCCCATCTTGTGCTCGATCGAGCCGCACGACACGCCGTTGCGCGCGCCGAGCGAGCCGTCGGCATTGACCAGCACCTTCGGCACCACGAACAGTGACACGCCCTTGATGCCGGCAGGTGCGCCTTCGATGCGCGCCAGCACCAGATGGATGATGTTGTCGGCCATGTCGTGTTCGCCGGCCGAGATGAAGATCTTGGTGCCGGAGATCTTGTAGCTGCCGTCGACCTGCTTCACCGCCTTGGTGCGCAACAGACCCAGATCGGTGCCGCATTGCGGTTCGGTGAGGTTCATGGTGCCGGTCCACTCGCCGGCCACCATCTTCGGAACGAACATCTTCTTCTGGTCGGGCTTGCCGTGCACCATCAGCGCCGCGGTCGCGCCCATGGTGAGGCCGCCATACATCGAGAACGCCATGTTGGCCGAGCTCTGGAATTCGCTGACGACCTGGCTCAGCGTCACCGGCAGGCCCTGCCCGCCATATTCCGCCGGCGCCGACAATCCGAGCCAGCCGCCTTCGGCCACCTGCTTGAAGGCTTCCTTGAATCCCTTCGGCGTGGTGACGCGGCCGTCGTCGTGACGCTTGCAGCCTTCGAGATCGCCGGTGCGGTTGAGCGGCTGCAGCACTTCCTCGGCGAGCTTGGCGGCTTCGCCGATGATGGCTTCGCGCACGTCGGCGGAGGCATCGGTGAATCCGGGCAGGTTGTCGTAACGATCCATCTGGAACACGTCATTGAGCAGGAAGGTGACGTCTTCCACGGGGGCTTTGTAGATCGGCATGGTGTTCTCCCGGCAGGCCAGACTTGAGAAGGTGATGAGAATTTCGAACTGGGATTTGGCGGGTCGCCCGGGCGGACCTTATCCGGTTCCGGGCATCCCGTGGCAGCAATTATCGGATTCGAGGCGACGACCTGACGTCACTGCCCGATCACGCCTTTGCCTGTGCCTTGGCGAGTTGCTCCCCCATCAGGCGGTGCAGCAGGTTCATCGCCTTCAGCGGGCGGATCATGACCTTGAAGTGCGTGATCTTGCCGTGATCGTCGAAGGAGATGATGTCGACGCCGTTGAGGCGGATGCCTTCGATCTCGTTCTCGAATTCGAGCACGGCGCCGTTGGCGCTGCGCCACTCGCCGATATATTTGAAGCCGGGGCCGCCAAGGACCTTTTCGGCGCTCGCCAGATATTTGAAAGTGATGTCGCGCCCGCGTTGCGGGGTGTGGACGACCGGGCTCTCGAACACCGCATCGGGATGGAGGAGATCCCAGAGCGCCGCCATATCATGCGACTTCATGTAGCCGTACCACTTGTCGAGGCCGCTCATGGTCATCATGTCCTCCTGTGCGGGCGATGACGCGCTCGGGCACTCGCGCAATGCGCGGCTCCCATTATGCGCGTTGACGCATATGCAACTTTATGCATAATGTCAATCATTGTTGAAGAGACCCGGAGGCGGCGTTTTGGCGCTAGGTGACGCGATCCTTGCCTGCCTGACCGAACGTCCGATGACGGGCTACGAGCTCGCCAAGACCTTCGATAATTCGATCGGCTTCTTCTGGAAGGCCGATCACCAGCAGATCTATCGCGAACTGACAAAACTGCGCGGCCGCGGCCACATCCAGGGCCGCGAGGTGGTGCAGTCCGGCAAGCCGAACAAGCTGGTCTATACGCTGACCACCGAGGGCCGCGCCGCGCTTCGGCACTGGGCGGCCCGGCCGAGCGTTCCGGCCTCGATGAAGGACGATTTGCTGGTGCGGCTCTACGCCCTCGACAATGTCGACATCGAACCCTTGCGCACCGACCTGATGGCGCGGCTCGAACACCATCGCGACCGCTTCGCCCGCTACGAGCGCCTGCTCAACAAGCGGTTTCCGCAAGGCACGGCGCTGCCTGCCGATGTCGGCAAGCTGCTCGGCCTGCGCATCGGCCTTTCCCACGAACGCGCCGTGGCGGAATGGTGTGAGGAGGCGCTGGAGGCCTTGTCGGCATTGTCCCCGGGAGTCGAACGGGACAACGTCGTCTCGATCGACGACCAGCGCGAAGGCAGCGGGTAGCCCCGCAGTTCAACCGTCATCCTGAGGTGGGGGGG
>JAQSDT010000165.1:4081-5971 GCA_029946075.1 bacterium
CAGGATGACGGCTCCCCCAGAACACAGTTCATCCCGCCTCCCCGTTCAACTTTAGGGCCGCCCGGCCCCATTCCTTAACCCGTTATTTACCGTAACGGGAAAAAGTCAGGTTCTGAAGCAGACGACCTGCGCGGAATTCGATTGTCTCTTCAGGGGGACGCGCGGGGAGGCTGATGGCGCAAGTGTGGCGCCGGAGTCGGAACCGGACGAGATCATGAATTCGCGCGTATCGTGGAGTGTTGACGGCATCGATCCCTCCGTCCGCGAAAGGGCCGAGGCAGCCGCGCGCCGCGCCGGCATGTCGCTCAACGACTGGCTGGCCTCCTCGATCGGCGAGCAGGCGCCGCCGAGTTTCCGCGCACCCGCCCATCAACACCAGCCGGCGATGCCGAGCCAGGAAAGCCGCGATGTCGCCGACATCCACCAGCGGCTGGATTCCATCACGCGGCAGATCGAACAGATTTCCAGGCCCGCACCGCGCAGCGAAGCCCCGCGCGGCGAAGCCCCCCGCGCCGAACCCGCGGTCGCCCGCCAGCTCAACGACGCGATCTCGCGCCTCGATGCGCGGCTGTCGCAGATTTCCAATCCCGAGCCCCGTCAGCCGCAGGTGCAGGACAGGCAGCGCCAGACCGAGATGGTCGAGCGCGCCGCCGCCCAGGTCTATCGCCCCTCGCCGCCGCTGAGCCCGGCCTCGATGGATTTTGCGATCGCCGAAATCGCCGCGCGCCAGAACGAACTCGACGGTCCGGCACCGCGCTCCATTCCGCCCCAGCCGATGCCGCCACGCAGCGCCCCGCCGATGGCCCCGCCGGTGCAGCCGATGATGGCACCGCAGCCTGCGATGCAACCACCGCCGGCACCCGGTCCGGATTTTTCCGCGCTGGAACGGCACCTGATCAAGATCACCAGCCAGATCGAGGCGCTGCAGCGCCCCGATCACATGGAACAGTCGATCGCTTCGTTCCGCAGCGAACTCGCCGAGATTCGCCACGCCATCACCGAGGCGATGCCGCGCCGTGCGATCGAATCGATCGAAAACGAAATTCGCTCGCTGCATCGGCGTATCGACGAGAACCGCCAGAACGGCACCGACGGCCAAGTGCTGACGGGCATCGAACGCGCGCTCGGCGAAATCCGCGAGGCGCTACGTTCGCTGACCCCGGCCGAACAGCTCGCCGGCTATGACGACGCGATCCGCAATCTCGGCGCCAAACTCGATCTGATCCTGCGCTCCAACGACGATCCGTCGACGGTGCACCAGCTCGAAAGCGCGATCTCGGCGCTGCGCACCATCGTTTCCAACGTCGCCTCCAACGACGCGTTGATGCGGCTGTCCGACGACGTGCACACGCTGTCGGCCAAGGTCGACCAGCTCTCGCGCGCCGGCGGCGGCAACGAATCCTATGCCGTGCTCGAGCAGCGCATCGCCGCGCTGACCTCGTCGCTGGAAAGCCGGCCGCAGCACGCGGTCTCGAACGATCAATCCGACTACATCGAGAGCGCGCTGCGCTCGCTGTCGGAACGGCTCGACCGCATTCCGGTCGGCAACGACAATGCCTCGGCCTTCGCCCATCTCGAACAGCGGGTGTCGTATCTGCTGGAGCGGCTGGAAGCCACCGGCGACCGCACCGCCGCCGCGCCCGTGGTCGATCTCGGCCGCGTCGAGGAAGGCCTGCACGACATCCTGCGCTCGCTCGAGCGTCAGCATGCCAATCTGGTCAACCTTGCGGAAATGAACCGATCGACCGTCTCCGCCGCGCCGGAGATGGACCCCGGGATCGTCGACCTCGTCAAGCGCGAGTTGTCCGACATCCGCTTCAGCCAGTCGGAAACCGATCGCCGCACCCAGGATTCGCTGGAGACCGTTCACAACACGCTCGGCCACGTCGT
>JAQSDT010000166.1 GCA_029946075.1 bacterium
GTCGCCGGCTGTCGTTGCCCGCCGGGATCATCTCCGCGACCGACAGGTCCGCCAGCACCCGCTGCATGCCGATCGCCAGCCGCTCGGCGCGCTGCACGCGGGCCATGCCCCGGTTCCAGTTCGGCAGCCATTGCGCGGTCACCGTCGCGAGCCCGGCGAGGATTACCGTCATCAGCAGCGTCGCCATCAGCACTTCGATCAGCGTGAAGCCGGCGGCACCGGCGCGCCGCGATCGCCGTGTGGCGTGGGCGGGGTCAAGCTTCATTCGGGGGCTCTAGGCACGAGCCGCACGGTGGTGACCTGCACCGCCGGTCCGCCCGGCGCCTGCATTCGCATCGTCACCGCCACCGGCACGAAACGGGATTGCGGCGCCTCTGCAGCCGCGGCATTCATCGGCGTCACATCGAGCCGCCAGCGGTGGCCTGCCAGTTCGCCGGACTGGCGCCCGGGCTTCAGCAGGCTGCGCGCCGGCAGCGACGCAAATACCGTCTCGGCCGCGCCGGTGAGCGCCAGCCGCTGGCCGATCGACCGCGTGCCTTTCACGGTGGTGCCGATCACCGCGCCGATCGACGACAGCACGGCCGCGATGATCGCCAGCGCCACTAGCGCCTCGATCAGCGTAAAGCCGAGTTCGCCGTCAGAGCCTTTTCCGTTCCGATTGAATCGGAACGGGGCTCCGGATTCTTGTTCTGACGCGTTTTCCTTGCGCGAACCGGTTTCCACTTCGCTGGAAAACGCTCTAGAGCAGCTTTTGCGAGACAATCTCGACGCCTCCGGTCAGCCAGTTGACGCGCACCTCGAACCCCATGCCCGGCCGCGACAGCGCGATCGTGCCGCCGCACGACATCCCGCTCGGAAAGAAGTCGATCGACCGGCCGGCGCTGCGATCGGCGCAGCGCGATGCCAGCATCGCGTCGAGCACGACGTCGCTGGGCAGGCGGATGCTGCGCCCTGTGATGCCGGAGCGGATCGAGCGCGAGGCCGCGTCGACTTGCGTGGCGACCTGGATTTGCCGCCGCAGCGCCGCGCTGCGGTCCGCTTTCAGGAGCGCCGCGGTCGCGACCGCATAGCTTTCCAGCTTGGCGCGCGAGGTCGCGCGCGGCACCGCCGGCAAGGCGATCGCGGCGAGCATGCCGATGATGGCGAGCACGCAGAGGATTTCGATCAGCGCGAAACCCGCCTCGTTTCCGGCGCGCTCAGCGCGTGCCGCTGGCGATGTCAGCCGCTGTTCCACTGCCGCCTTCCTGACCGTCGGAGCCGAGGGAAATGATGTCGTAGGGCGAGCCCTGGCCGGGGGAACGATAGACGTAAGCGTGGCCCCAGGGATCGTTGGGCACGAGGCCGCCCCGCAGATACGGCCCATTCCAGCCCGGCGCGTTGTTGCCGCGCGTCAGCGCCGTCAGACCCTCATTGCTGCTCGGATAGCGTCCGAGGTCGAGGTAATACAGATCGAGTGCGCTGGAGAAACTCTCGATCTGGATTTTGGCGGCCTTGGCCTTGGAATCGCCGAGATAGTTCAGCACGCGCGGTCCGACCAGCGCCATGATCAGGCCGATGATGGTGATCACCACGAGGATTTCGACCAGCGTAAAGCCGGCCTCTGACCTGCGCCGCCGTCTCGCCGATCGGATCGTTGAACTTCGGCGCACCTGCATCTCCTGAAATTCCATCGCTTCGAAATCCCTAGCTCACGATCTGGCTGACCGACATCAGCGCGGTCATGACAGACACGATAAGGCCACCGACCACAATACTGATGACGATGATGGCCGCGGGTCCGGCGATGGCGACGACGCGGTCGAGCGTCCGCTGCAACTTGGATTCGTAGAACTCGGCGACGCGGCCGGCCAGCACCGGCAATTGCCCGGTCTCGTCGCCGAGCCGGAGCATGCGCACCGCCATCGGCGGCAACGCCCTGGTTTCCGCCAGCGCATCCGACAGTTTGGCGCCGTGGCGAACGCGATCGGCGGCGTCGGCCCACACCGTGGACGCACCGACCGAGGACATCATGTCGACGAGGATACGAAGTGTCGTCGTCAAATTGACGCCGCTGCCGAGCAGCAGGCCGAGATTCCGGCAAAACAGCGAGGTGCGGTAAAACTTCATCACCTCGCGCACGACAGGCAACCGGCTGGCCGCGTTCATGAAGCTGCGGCGCACGTTCTCCTGCCGCAGCAGCAGCCACGCCGTCGCGATCAGCGCCGCCGCCACCGCCAGCACCGCATCGGAATTGGCACGCAGGAACGTGGAAAAATTCAGGAAACCGAGAATGAACGGATCGACCTTGGCGCCGAAATCCTGCAGCACGCTGGCGAATTGCGGCAGCACGAATGTCAGGAAGAACAACAGCACGCAGCCTGCCGCACCCAGCACGAAGATCGGATAGCGGACGGCGTCGCCGAGCCGGCGCTTCAGCGCCTCGGTGCGGGTTCGCTCGTCGGCCAGCACTTCCAGCACTTGGTCGAGCGAACCGGAGGCTTCGCCGACCCGGATCAGCGCGACATACATCGGCGGAAACAGGCCTTCGTGCCGCGCCAGCGCTTCTGCAAAGCTTTCGCCCGCGATCACGCGCGAGCGGATATCGGCAACGACCGGCCGCAGCCGCCCGAAATCGGGATCGGCGGCGAGCAGTTCGAGACCGTCATTGATCCGCGCACCGGCACGCAGCAGCAGCGCCAGATCGCGGGTGAACAGCGTGACATCCTCGGGCCTCGCCTTGTTGAAGAGGTTGAAGGCGCGGCGCGCCGAACCGCCCTCTTCCAGCGTGACGTTGTCGACCAGAACGAGGCCGAGCCGCTCGACGCGCTGCGCGACGTCGCCGGGCGCCGGTGCGGCGATGGCGCCGGAGACCAGCTCGCCATTGGCATTGAGCGCGCGATAGCGGTAATTCGGCATTGCCTCACCGCACCGTCGTGACGCGGAACACCTCGGGCACGGTGGTCATCCCGGAACGGCATTTGGCCACCGCATCCGCCAGCATCGTGGTCATGCCGCCGGCCATCGCCGCGCTGTCGATGGAGTGCGAGTCGGTCTGCGGCCCGATCAACTTGCGCACGTCGTCGGACATTTCGAGAATCTCGAACACCCCGTTGCGGCCACGATAGCCGGTGCCGCCGCAGCGCTCGCAACCGCCGGCCTCGTGCACGACCTCGCCGGCTTCGAATCCGATCACGGAAAAGCGCGGATCGTCGTCGAGGTCGAACCGCGTCAGCGTATGCGGCACCTTGCAGCGGTCGCACAGCACGCGCACCAGCCGCTGCGCGACCACCGCGCGCAGCGTGGATTTCAGCAGGAAGCCTTCGATGCCGAGATCGATCAGCCGCGGCACGGCGGCCGCCGCCGTCTCGGTGTGGAGCGTCGTCAGCACCAGATGGCCCGTCAGCGCGGCGTGGATCGCGATATGCGCCGTCTCGGCGTCGCGGATTTCGCCGACCATGATCACATCAGGGTCCTGACGCACGAAGGAGCGCATCGCGGACGCAAAGGTGAGCCCGATCGACGGCTTCACCTGCGACTGGTTGACGCCGGGAATTTCGTATTCGACGGGATCTTCGATGGTGAGAATCTTCCGCGTCGGCTCGTTGAGGATCGACAGCATCGTCGCCAGCGTCGTGGTCTTGCCGCTGCCGGTCGGGCCGGTCACCACGATCATGCCGTGCGGCAGCGCCAAGAGGCGCGTCATGATGCTCTCGTCGCGCGCGGCGAGGCCGAGCTTGCCCATCTCGAGCAGGCCGCGGTCGCGCGGCAGCAGGCGGATCACGGCGCTTTCGCCGGCCTGCGTCGGCATCGTCGCGACGCGCACGTCGAGTTCGGCGCGGCTGACGCGCACGCGCGCAGCGCCGTCCTGCGGCAAACGCCGCTCGGCGATGTTGAGGCCGGCGAGAATCTTCACGCGCGAGATCAGCGCCTGCGGCGGGATCCCGGTCGGAGCCGGCATCGCGCGCAGCAGCCCGTCGACGCGCATGCGCACGACAAGCCCCGTTCTGAACGGCTCGATGTGAATGTCGCTGGCGCGCAGCTCGACCGCGCGCTCCAGCAGGTCGTTGAGCGCGCGCACCACCGGCGCGCCGCTGGCGAGATCGCGCAGGCTCTCGATATCGTCGTCGGATTGCTGGCTCGATCCGCGCGCGCCTTCGTCCGTGGTCGCATCGTCGGCCTCGATGCGCTGGTCGAGCACGGTGGTGATGTCCTCGAACGAGGCCACCGCCACCTCGACCGGCTCGCCGAACACGATTTCGGCGGCGCGGATCGATGCGGTATCGGAGGGATCGGCGACGGCGAGGCGATAGCTGCCGTTCGGCGCCCGCACCGGGAAGATCGTGGACTCGCGCAGGAACCGGCGGGAAAACCCGTCGAGGCATGGCGTCGCAGCCAGCAGTTGCGGCAGCCCCAGCCGCACCACACCCCAGTAGTCGGAAACCTCGTCGGCGAACTCGGCCGCCGACAGATCGGTGGCCTCCCATAGTTCGCGCAGGGGGCGCGTCAGGGTTGAATTCCCTGCGGATTCGACACGGGCCCGGGCGCGCGCCGGCAAGGAATATTTTTCCAGGAGGTGCTGCCGGAAGGTCTCTGCGGAAAGGTCTCGCATCGAATTCCCACCGCTAACCTTGTTACTGGAATACAACAGCTCTCAATTAACGCTTGAGGCCTTAGGCCTTGACTTATTTAGTAGCAAAAACATAATCGTGGCGCAAATTTTTGAACGTCCGGACTATGCGGGATCGGACGTTTTTCGAGTTAACGAGTCTCCAGTTTAACCAGTAGCGTTGGTAGGCGTATCTTGTTCAAAGTGGTCCATCCGCTTTCGCGCCTGCGTTCAGGGTTGGCTGGAACGCTCGTTTTGCTGTTGTCTGCGTTTGCACTCACGGCGTGCATCGTCACCGCCGACCAGTCGATCGAGGGCAACCCGAAAGACCCCCGCGCCCAGGACATCGCCGACAAGGTCCGCTCCATCGATCTCGGCCCGCGCCAGGTCGCGGAAACCGATGCCCGAGGCCTCAAGCAGCAGGGCGCCTCGCGGCCGTCGATCTATCTCAGCGACGGTACGACACCTCAGGGATCCGCACTGATCGAGCGCGAGGGCGCCGCCGGCAGCGGTTACGATCTCAATTTCGAGAACGCGCCGGTCGCCAGTGTCGCAAAGGTCATCCTCGGTGACGTATTGCAGGTCGGTTACACCATCGATCCGCGCGTGCAGGGCACGGTGACGCTGGCCTCGGTTCGTCCGGTGGCCAAGGCCGACGCGCTGTACGTGCTGGAGAACGCGCTGAAGATGTCGGGCGTCGCGCTGCTGCGTGATCGCAGCGGCTATCGCCTGGTGCCGTCCGCGGATGCCGGCCCCGGCGGCATCGATCGCGCGGCTTCCGCGGAAGCCGGACAGGGCATCAGCGTGGTTCCGCTGCGTTACGTTTCGGCGCAGAACGTCTTCAAGCTGCTGGACGCATTCGGCGTGAAGGCTGCGACCGCGCGCCCCGACAACAACCGCAATACGCTCATCATCACCGGCAGCGGCGCCGATCGCGCGGCGGCCATCGACACCATTCTGAGTTTCGATGCCGACTGGATGAAGGGACAATCGGTCGGCATCTTCCCGGTGCGCAACTCGACGCCGGAACCGCTGATCTCCGAACTCGAAAAGATCATGGATTCCGGCGACGGCGGGCTGAGCCAGAGCATGGTCAAGTTCCAGTCGATCGCCCGGCTCAATTCGATCCTGGTGGTCAGCCAGAAGCCCGACTACCTCAAGCGCGCGGGCACCTGGATCGCACGGCTCGACAAGTCGGACACCGAAGGCGTCAACCTGAAGGCCTATCCGCTGCGCTACGGCAATTCGAAGCTGATCGTGGCGCTGCTCAACGACATGCTGCTCGGCCAGGGCCCGGGCGGATCGCTCGACAGCGCCTCGAGCCAGATCTCGCCGGGCGCCGGCGTGACGAGTTCGTCGTCCGGCGGCGCGGTTGCTG
>JAQSDT010000167.1 GCA_029946075.1 bacterium
GAAACGTCGACGGCAAGGTGATCCTCTACGCCGACCAGATGACCGGCTCGATGGAGCGCGCCATCGCCGAAACCGACCGCCGCCGCGAGAAGCAGGTCGAGTACAACACCGCCAACGGCATCACCCCGGAGAGCATCAAGTCCTCGATCGGCGACATCATGAACAGCGTCTACGAGCGCGACCACGTCCTGGTCGAGATCGGCGACGGCGGCATGGCGGACGACGTGATTTCGATCGGGCACAATTTCGAGGCGGTCCTCTCCGACCTCGAAACGCGCATGCGCGAAGCCGCCGCCGATCTGAACTTCGAGGAAGCCGCGAGACTGCGCGACGAGGTGAAACGCCTGCGCGCGACCGAGCTCGCCGTCGTCGACGATCCCACCGCCAAGCAGCGGCACGTGCAAGGCAAGGCGGGCGCCTATGCCGGAACGAAGAAGTATGGCGAGGCGGCGAATTTGCCGGTCAGCGCGATGAAGAAGAAGGGCGTGCAGACGGCGCTGAAGGCGAGCCGTGGCGGCGGCTCCTCTTCCCGCCCGCGGGCTGGAGGACCATCCGGTGCCGGCGGCTCAAAGGTGCACAAACCCCATCTCGACGAAATGCACGGCCCGGAGTCCCTGCCCTTCCGCCCGGATGGCGCCAGGCCGCACAAGCCGGCGAGCGACGTCGGCGGCAGCAAGATTTTCCAGCCGACGGACTCGCGGCAGTCCGGGCCGGAGTTCGGGCCGAGCCCACGATCGAGCGGCGGCGCGCCGGGGCATCGCGGCGGGTGGAAGAAGCGGTAGGACCGGGTCTCGTCATTGCGAACGTAGCGAAGCAATCTATGGCCCGGCATGCCGCGCGATGGAATGCTTCGTCGCTTTGCTCTTCAATGACGCGGGCAGCCCAACCAGTCGTTTCTTCGCAGGATGGGTGGATCGCGCCGATCTCGATCAATGCCGGTGCGTGTGGGGATGGGGATCGTAGCGCGCCACCTATCCTGCGCGCCCCCTCACCCCGACCTCCGGTTGCTCGTATTCTGCGTCATATTCCCGTGATTGCCCTGTTCGCGGATGTTGTGCTTCTCGTCGTCGCGGTGGCCTTTGGTGGTGTCGAGGGGGACCATGGGAGCGCTGCCGGGGCCCTTGTGGCTTTGATTGTCTTCCGGGATATGCGGGACGGATTTGGTCATCTTGGTCTCCGTTAGCAACGGATGGAAACAACTCCGCTCCCGGCCAAATCGTTCCCTGCCGCCCGAATTGTCGCGAGCCGTGACCCCGCTGGCGGAGCCTGCAAAACCATGGCGGGCAAATTTTCGCTCCGGTTGCTCTCCATGCGTGCATGGCGGCGCTGGTATCTTACATTCCACGCCCCCTCGTAGTTTTGCGAATTGAACGCGCCGGCCGCCGGTCCAGACTGTTCCGATATGAGTCGGGCGCACCGCCCGTGGAGACTGGAATGGTCGACGAACTTCCTCGCCAGCGCGTGCTGAATTTTCTGCAAGCGTTCTACGGCGGCGACGACGTCGCGGCGGCGCTCAGATATTGCGACGACGACATCGAATCGATGGTCTATCTGCCGGTCGAACTGTTTCCGCATCTGGGACCGCGGCGCGGCAAGGCGGCGATCGCGGAGCTGATGGAGATCCACCAGGCCCGCTACAGCGCACGGCGCTTCGAGGTGAAATTCCTGGTCGCCGACGAAGCGCGCGCCGCCGCCATCATCGACCTCACCTTCATCAAGCGCAGCGACCGGCGCGTGCTGCAGCTGCCGAGCGGCAATTTCTTCACGCTGCGGCGCGGCCTGATCGTCGAGCTGCGCAGCTTCTTCGACACCGTCGACATGATCGAGCAGCTTTCCGGCAAGGAGCTGGTCGGGCCGCTGCTCCGCGAAACCGGCGCTACGCTGCGTCCGCCGCTGCCGGCGGAGCCCTCCGGCGCGCGTTAGGTTGCGGTGGCTATATCGCTTTGCCGAGAATCGTTTCCTGCGCGTTTGCAAATCGTTAGCGCTATTCGAAGCCCTGCTTCCTTTTACCAATTGATCCGCGCCCCGATCCGTTTCACGATGGTGCGGTAAAGAAACGAGTCCGGGCGAACACCGGCGGAGAAATGGGCGGATGGCCGAGGGATCGCAGCGTCAGCGCGTGCTGGACTTCATCAACGTCCTGTATTCCGGCGATCTCGACGGCGCCCTCGCCCGCTGCACCGACGACATCGAGTTTCTCGCCAACGCGCCGATCGATCTGCTACCTCATATGGGGCATCGCCGCGGCAAGGCGCAGATGCGGGAAATGTGGAGCGTGGTACTCGCCCGCTATTCGGAGCTGCGCTGCGAGGTGCCGATCCTCGTCGTCGAGGGCGACCAGGTCGCGGCAAATATCCGCGTGTTCTTCCGCAAGAGCACCAACCAGCGCATGGTGCAGTTCGACATCGCTGCGTTCTACACGCTGCGGGGCGGCCTGATCAGCAACATCAGGGAAGTGATCGACACGTTCGACCTGATCCAGCAACTGCTCGAGCGCGACATCGCCGCACTGCTGGCCGGCAAGAAGCCGGGCGAGGCTTAGGGTTTTACGTCATTCCGGGGCGCGTCGAAGACGTGAACCCGGAATCTCTGGATTCCCCGATGCGCAATGGTCTGGTCCTTACGGACCATCCCGCAATGACCTCGTTCACAATTTCCTTCCGCCTTTGAACCTCGCCCCGCCAGCCCCGACACACCACAAGGCGCTTTGGGGACATGAAGAACAAATGAAGATCGCGTTGCTGGCTTTACTGGGTCTGGCGCTCGGAGCTTTGGGCGGTGCGGCGCTCGGGATCGGGGCCGGTCTGGCCTGGGTCGAAATCTTTAAAACCACGAGCTTTGAAGGCTATAGCGGGATGCTGGTGTTCTTCACCTTCATGCCGCTGGGGGCTGCGATCGGCGCCATCGCCGGCGCCCTGCTGTTCGCATTCATCGCCATCCGCGACGCCGAAATCGCCATCGAGCGCGAACCGGTACGGCACCACGACCGGTAAACAGACCGGCAAAAACACGGGCTGGTTGCATTTGTGCAATGCAAAAAACTCAATTGTTCTTTCGCCGATTACGCCTATTGTTAATCCACGAATGAATTTTGCGATCCGGACCGGCGTCGATACAGACGCTCTCCGGATTTTTGCTGCCTGACAATCCAGTTTCGGGGACCACATCAAATGACAGAGCACAGTCTCTGGCGTTTTTCGCGCGCGTTGCATCGCGCGATCAATGAACGCCAGCCCGCCGATCTCGAAGCCCTGCTCGACGACGACGTCGATTGGGCGATCTATGGGCCGATCGACATGTTTCCGTTCTTCGGCTCCCGCCGCGGCAAGGCGGCGGTGATGGATGTCATCAGGCAGATCGGCGACAACATCCGCGTCCACCGCTTCGATCGCGAATCGATCATGCTCGGAGTCGACTCGGCGGCCTCGATGATGCGCTATTCGCTGACGTCGCAGGATTCCAACAAGCCGATCAGCCTGCGGATCGCGCATTTTGCGCAATTCAGGGGCGGCCGGCTGACCAACTTCCGCGTCCTGGTCGATACGTTCGACCTGGTCGAACAGACCGTCGGCTATCCGATTCACCTGCCGCGGATGGCGGTGTAGCCGCGACTTCGATGGCCAGGCTCGATCCTGGCCATAATTTCGCAACAGAGCCAACGCATTCTTGGCGGACTTGGAATGCGGGCGGGTCATGATTTCCACGCGACGATTTGGCCGGGCGAGGCTGCTGGTGCTGGCGGCTGGTTTCACACTGGCTGCGATGCCGTCGGCTGCGGCGCAAACACCGCCGGCCGAAGACGATCCTGAGATGACGACGGAGGAAGAAGCCGCCGCGGCCCCCGACGTCAACGACCCCGACATTATGAAGGACATCGACGTCAGCAAGCTCGACTGGAGCCTGCTCAATATCGATGCCTCGACGCTTCCGGCGCCGGCACCCAAGGGCCGGCCCGCGCCGAAGAACACGGCGAGCAGCGACACCGCCTGGTCGAACAGCACCAAGGCGAACGGCACCTCCGCCGTGTCGGTCAAGCAATCCATCAGCCCGTTCTGGGATACGCGCATCGGTGCCGACATGACGGTGGCGCGCCAGGGCACGCTGACGGCGTCCGAAGTGCTGTCGGAGAAGCTCGCCAATGGCGGCAGCCTGCCGCAATCCTCCGGCACCGCCTGGGCGGCGATCTCGGCGCCCGGCGTCGCCTCGATCTGGGACAAGACCGCGGTGGAAGCCCGCGTCGATCCCGGCTCCGAACAGAGCAAGCTCGGCACCACGCTGAGCAAGTCGCTGCCGCTGAGCGAGCAATATTCGCTGACGCTGCAGAACGGCTACAATTTGATTCAACAGGGCTATGTGCCGGTGCCCGGCATCGTCAGCCACCCCTCGCGCAGTTACGAGACCGACCAGTCGGCGAAGCTGAGCATCACAGACACCGGCACCAGCTTCATGGCCGGACAGACCTTGTCGACCTCGGACGACAAATGGCTGCGCAAGATCGGCGCCGAGCAGAAGCTGTTCGACGGCGTCACCGTGTCCGGCTCGGTCGGCGAAACCGCCACCGGCGCGACCAACAAGAGCTTCAGCGCCGGCTTCAAGAAGAGCTGGTAACGCGCCGTCCCGATTTGGCGCGTTTCGGCACGCCGCAGGCCCCTCTCCCGAGAATGCACCAGCATTGCCGCATATTGGCCCAGATGCGGTCAAAATCGGCGGCACAGATGGCACCATCACTTCGTCGTGCGGGGGACGTCCGCGCTCGCTTCAAAGCGAAACAGAGGAATAGCCGATGAACGCCACCATTCGTTCCGAGCAAATCGAAGACACCACGGAAGTCGACACCAACCTCGCCGCCGTGTCCGAAGTCGAAGCCGGGATCCGCGATTTCGTTCGCAACGACATCGCCTATCTGCGCCGTCCGGCGGTCGCCCCCGACACCGTACCGCTCGACGCCAACGCCGAAGCCACCGTCAACAACGTCAACTCGCTGATCCAGCGCGTCGCCGGAACGTCGCTGGCGGAAATCGAGAAGCTGATTTCCGAACTGGAGAGCCTGCGCGATCTCCTGCACGCCGAAGGCCAGCGCGTTCAGCGCGAGATCTCGGGCTATGCGCAGCTCAGCCAGGCCGCGATGAAGTCGACGCGCATGATCGCCGACAACGTCACGCAGTGGAAACGCGCCGCCGACGGACTGCGCAACAGCTGACGTTCGCTAATGGCGTGCGTTAACGACGAGATGTCTTCACGCGCGCGTTACCGGACCGTTGCATAAATCTGACACTCCGCCGCGTTCGTTATCCAGGCGCGGCGGTTTCGTTTGGCAGGGGTGCTTGCGGACTCTATAAGCAGCCTCGCGACCAAGGGACGGATGCCGTCACGTGGCGGCAGCCAGTATCTGATGGGGACACACGCGATGCAGAGCGTTCAGCCAGACAACACCGATTCGATGCCGCTGCGGCAGTCGCCCCACGGCGTGGGTACGATCATGATCCGGTTTGTCGGGTTGCTGACGCTGGCTGTGGTGGCGATGACGCTGCTCTGGGGCAACTAGAGCATTTCCGGTTCTGATTGAATCAGAACCAGACCCCGAAATGATCGGGGCCCATGGTTACCAAATCCAAAATCTATTCTGAATGAACTACTCTTGGATCGATGCCGTCGTCTCGACGGCATAGCCGTCGGCATGGGTCTTCACCACCATGGCGGTGGTCAGCATCACCGCGATGGTGATGGTTGCGAAGATAAAGCCGACGAATTTCAGGCTGCTGCGGTCTGCCATGGTCATCCCCTCGGTACTTTCCCTGAGACGCATTTGGCAGGGATAAAGTTCAAAAGGCGTTAGCAAAAAGATCGTTCCGAAAATTCATCCGAAGCGATGAACCTCTTCAGGATTTCGCTAACCATGTTGGGGCTGCGTAGATGGGGTAACGGGCCGACCGATTTAGCCGCCCGCTCGCTACGGCGCGAT
>JAQSDT010000168.1 GCA_029946075.1 bacterium
CGACGGCAGGCATCGGCGCCTGGAGCGATGCCGAAATCATCCGTGCCATTACCCACGGCGTCGGGCGCGATGGCCGGCCGCTGAAGCCGCCGATGGCCTATGGTTATTATGCCGAGCTGAAGCCGGCCGATCTGGCCGATATCGTCATCTATTTGCGGTCGATTCCGGCCCGGCCCTGAGCTTGTCCCGGTTTGAACAAATCCGGCGCCGGGCGCGACAGATGGGGCGCGGCCAGCCAACCCGGCCGCTGATGGCACGGACATGGTTACGCCCCCAAAGCTTCCCGCAAACGACAGCCTGCCGCCGGCGATGCGCACCATCGTGGTCTGGATCGGGGTATTCGCGGCCATCGTCGTCGCGGTGCTGTCGCTGCCGACGTTTCTCTCCGGCCCCGCAAACCCGCCCCAGGCTGCGCCGGCCGAACCGGTGCTGACGGCGAGCAATGCCGCCGAACTCTGCGAGCAACTGTTCACCGAACCCAGGGAATACATCTCCGGCGATGCCCAGCGCCGGCGCTGGGCGTTGCGCGCGGAAAGCTGCCAGAAGGCGTTCGAGGCCGATCCCGCCAACACGAGGCTGAAGGTCAATTTCGCCCGCAACCTGCCGTATGAGCGCAAGGCCGAGGCCATCGCGATGTATCGCGAGGCGGCGGCGCTCGGCAACGCCGAGGCGTATTATCAGCTCTACGAGCATCACAAGTCCTGGGACCGCGGCGACCTCGACAAGGTGCCGCTGGTCACCCGCACCGAGGCCGGACAGGCCCTGCACAAGGCAGCCGAACTCGGCCATCCCTATGCCACGCGGCTGCTCGCGGTGCTGCTCGACCGCGGCGACACCGTGAAGCGCGATCCCGTCGCCGCGCGATACTGGGCGGAACGCGCGCTCAATAATCCCGACAAGGATGCGAGCAAGGGCGATCTGATGGTGCTGCTCGGCCGCCTGCTGGTGACCTCGGACAAGCCGGACGAACGCACCCGCGGCCTCGACCTGCTGGAGCGAACCGCCAACGCCGGCGTGTTCGGCGCGAAGCGCGAACTGGCCACCGCGATCCGCAAGCAAGATCCGGTGCGGGCGCGCAACCTGCTGGAGGAAGCGCGCCGTCCCGATCCCGGCGGCGCCATCGCGCCGCTGGCGGAAATGCTGATCGCGGGCGAAGGCGGCCCTGCCGATCCGAAGCGGGCGCTGTCGATGCTCAAAGGCACGTCCGACAACTGGATGGCCAAGGGCATGCTGGGCCAGCTCACCTTCGAAGGCAAACTGGTGCAACGCGACCTGCAGGAGGCGCTCAATCTGATTGAACGCGCCGCCACGTGGGAGATGCAAGCCCGCCTGCAGGTGGTGCGGCTGCTCGCCGAACATCCGGAACTGCGGGTCGGCTATCCCAAGAGCACGCTCTATTGGGCGACCGAAGCCGCCGAACTCGGCGAACCCGGCGCGATGGACGCCCTGATCAGGCTGAAACTCTCCGATAACCCCCAGTTTCGGGACCGGCCCGGAGCCTGTAAACTGATCGAGGCGGCCGTCAGCCGCGGCGATCAAAGCATGGCGCAGCGTCTGACGGATTGCCGCGCGAGCTAGCCGCGCGGGCGCAGCGACGTCTGGTACGGGACAAGACTGGAAATGGCCAATACGACAGCCACGCCGAAAACCAGGGTCAGGATCAAGACCGAGCGGCCACGCCTGCACAAGGTCATCCTCGTCAACGACGATTTCACGCCGCGCGAATTCGTCGTCACGGTGCTGAAGGCCGAATTCCGCATGACCGAGGACCAGGCCCACAAGGTGATGATCACGGCGCACCAGCGCGGCGTCTGCGTCGTCGCGGTGTTTACGAAAGACGTCGCCGAAACCAAGGCCACCCGCGCCACCGACGCCGGCCGCGCCAAGGGCTATCCGTTGCTGTTCACGACGGAACCGGAAGAGTAGCGCGGATCAAGAGGGAGCCGATACTTCGTCGGGCAAGCCGTACACCCGTGCGGCCTTCGAAAATCCGGCGACCGGAAACTCGCCGAGATCGCTCCAGCCGCCGCGGCAGATGCCGGCAAAGCCTTCCGACGCCACCACGGTGCGCCTGGTCTGGCTTGCGATCTTCTCCAGTCGCGCGGCGAGATTGACCGCAGGGCCTATGCAGGTGAAGTCGAGCCGGTTGCCGCCGCCGATATTGCCGTAGAGAATTCGTCCCACATGCAGCGCGACGCCGAACCGGAAGCGTTCGACGACGTCGCCGATCTGGTAGGTCATGTCGGCGACCTTGGCGCGCGACTCGTGCGCGGCTTCCAGCACGCGCGAACAGACATGCTGCTCGTCGCCGACATATTCGTCGATCGGGAACACGGCGAGCAGCCCGTCGCCCATATATTTGAGGACTTCGCCGCCATGCTTGCGGATCGAGGCGACCTGGCAATCGAAGTAATTGTTGAGGACGTCGACCACGGTCTCGGCCGGCACGCGATCCGACAATGACGTGAAGCCACGCAGGTCGGACAGCCAGATCGCGGCGTTCATGGTTTCGGTGTGGCCGCGGCGGATCTGTCCGCCCATGATGCGTTCGCCGGCGCGGTTGCCGACATAGGTATCGAGCAGGCTCGAGGCCATGCGGCGCCAGTTGAAGATCTCGACGACGCGCGACAGCGGTGTGATCAGCTTTCGCAACGCATCGAGCTGTTCGACGGTGAAGCCACCGGGCTGCCTGGTGGTCCAGCTCGAGGCATGGATGCTGCCGTCGGTGAAGAACAGCGGCAACGCGATGTAATCGGTGACGCCCTCGGCGCGCAATTCGTCGACGATCGGAAAGCGCTTGCTGTCGGCATCGTCGATGCGGGCGCGCACCACCAGCCCCTGCTGGAACACGATGATCAGCGGGCTGGAATGGAAATCGGGCGAATCCAGAATCTTGAAATCGACCGAGCCGACCTCGACCTCGGCGCCGGGCTTCCAAATGAAATTCCGGCCGAAAATATCCGGATGCAGGGTGCGGACGAAGACGCCTGTGCGCCAGAGCGGCAGGCCGGCTGCGACCATACGCTCGCAGGTTTCCGCCATCAGCCTGACCGGATTTGTGGCGGACCGGGCACCGTCGATCAGCCAGTCGGTCAGTCTCTGCACTTCGGATGGGTTCATGGCATCCGCATTTGCCGTGCAAGCCCGTCAAACGTCAAGACGCACATCGCAGCATTGCGCGCGCGGATGCTGACCCGGCGGCGGAGGTGCGCTAGCTTTGCGTCAACAAAATAGGGGGAAGCGTCACAGTGTACGACTACATCATCGTCGGCGGCGGATCTGCGGGTTCGGTCATGGCCCATCGCTTGTCCGCCAAAAGCGCCAACAAGGTGCTCGTCTGCGAAGCAGGCCAGGACACACCGCCCGGCAACGAACCGGCGGAAATTCGCGACAGCTATCCCGGCACGGCGTATTTCGATCCGCGCTTCCACTGGACCGAACTCAAGGTCACCACCCAGGTCGTCAGCCACAACAATCCCGACGAAGCAAGACCGCCCTTGCGGAAATACGAACAGGCGCGCGTGCTGGGCGGCGGCTCCTCGATCAACGGCCAGATGGCCAATCGCGGCGCGCCGACCGATTACAACGAGTGGGAAGCCCGCGGCGCCACGGGCTGGAGCTGGAACGACGTTCTGCCCTTCTTCAAGAAGGTCGAGCACGACCTCGATTTCGACGGCCCTTACCACGGCAAGGCAGGCCGCATCCCCGTTCGCCGGATTCCGCAGGCGCACTGGACCAGGCATAGCCAGGCGATGGCCGAGGCCTGCAAGCAGGCCGGCTTCAAGTTCCTGCCCGACCAGAACGGCGAATTCGTCGACGGCTATTTCCCGGTGACGCACTCCAACCAGGACGAGCAGCGTGTCTCCGCCGCGATGGGCTATCTCGACCGCGACACGCGCAAGCGCGCCAACCTCACGATATCCACCAACACGCAAGTGAAGGAGTTGTTGTTCGAAGGCACGCAATGCGTCGGCGTCAAGGCGGTGGTGAACGGCCGCGAGCAGGAATTCCGCGGCCGCGAAATCATCCTCTCGTCCGGCGCGATCCATTCGCCGGCGCATCTGCTGCGCGCCGGCATCGGGCCGGTCGGGCATCTCCGCGACATGGGCATTCCGGTGCTGGCGGGCCTCGCCGGCGTCGGCCAGCGCCTGATGGACCATCCCTCGATCTCGCTGTCGTCCTATGTCCGCCGCGGCGCACGCATGAACGAACATACGCGGCGCCATATGCAGATGGGACTGCGTTACTCTTCGGGACTTCCCGGCATTCCCGCCGGCGACATGTTCGTCGTCGTCATCACCAAATCGGCCTGGCATGCGGTCGGCGAGCAGATCGGCTCGCTGCTCACCTTCGTCAACAAGACCTATTCGGAGACCGGTCAGGTCAAGCTCGCGTCACGCGACCCGCGCGAGGAGCCGATCGTCGAATTCAACCTGCTGTCCGACAAGCGCGATCTCGACCGGCTGATGAGCGGGTTTCGCAAGATGGCGGGCCTGCAGATGAGCAATGCGATGAAGGCGGTGACCGACAAGCCGTTCCCCGCGGCCTATTCCGACCGCGTGCGCAAGATCGGCGTGGTCAATACGAAGAACAAGATCCTCACCGCCATCGCAGCGAAGCTGTTGGACGGACCGGCGGCGCTGCGCCACTACATGATCGACAATTTCATCGTCGAAGGTTTCACCTTCGAACAGGTCATGACCGACGACGAGGCGCTGGAAGCCTTCGTGCGCAAGGCGGCGATCGGCGTGTGGCACGCCTCGTGTTCCTGCCGGATGGGCCGCGACGACGACCCGATGGCGGTCGTCGACACCCAGGGCCGCGTCAGAGGCGTGCAGGGTCTGCGCGTGGTCGACGCGTCGATCTTCCCGGTGGTGCCATGCGCCAACACCAACTTTCCGACGCTGATGGCGGCGGAGAAGATCGCGGACGCGATGGTGAGAAGCAGGGGTTGAGTTTTCAGAAATATGATATATGATATTGATATCATATATCAAGGAAAAGCCAACGATGCGGACGCTCGTTGACCTCGGCGACAGCCAGATTGAAGCGCTCGACAAACTGTCGAAAAAGGACAAACGATCTCGCGCGTCCCTGATTCGTCAGGCGATCGATGAGTATCTGGGAAAGCAACGCGACAAGCAGGCAGGCGATGCGTTCGGCCTTTGGGGCAAACGCGAAATGGACGGTCTGGCCTATCAGGAAAAAGTGCGCAACGAATGGTGAAGGCACTGTTCGACACCAACATTCTCGTCGACTACCTTAACGCCGTTCCGCAGGCGCGCACTGAACTTCGACGTTACACGAACAAGGCCATCAGCATCGTCACGTGGATGGAGGTGATGGTCGGCGCCACTGAAGATGTCGAGGGGGAGACCCGCACTTTTCTGGGCACATTCGATGTCGTTGCACTCGATGAGACGATTGCAGAGCACGCAGTCACTCTGCGCCGCAACCATCACATCAAGCTGCCCGACGCAATCATCTGGGCGACGGCGCAAGCACACGCGATGCTTCTGGTCACACGAAATTCCAAGGACTTCAAGGCCGGAGATCCCGGCGTCCGCATGCCCTACAAGCTCTGACGTCAGCCGACCTGGCCGCGGTGCCGCAGGAAGTGATCGGCCAGCACGCAGGCCATCATCGCCTCGCCCACCGGCACCGCGCGGATGCCGACGCAGGGGTCGTGGCGGCCCTTGGTCATGATGTCGGTGTCGGCGCCGGCGCGATCCACCGTCCGGCGCGGCGACAGGATCGACGAGGTCGGCTTTACCGCAAAGCGCACCACCACCGGCTGGCCGGTGGAGATACCCCCCAGCACGCCGCCGGCCTGGTTGGAGAGGAAGGCCGGCGCGCCGTCCGGGCCCCGGCGCATCTCGTCGGCGTTCTCCTCCCCGGAGAAGGCGGCCGAGGCGAAACCGGCCCCGATCTCCACGCCCTTGGCGGCGTTGATCGACATCA
>JAQSDT010000169.1 GCA_029946075.1 bacterium
TCGATTGCAGGAAGAACAGCGCGTAGAACTGGCCGGTGTACCAGACCACGCCCTGGCCCATCACGCCGCCGATCAGGGCGAGGATGACGATCTTGGCGTTGCTCCAGTTGGCGAAGGCTTCGGTCAGCGGAGCCTTGGAGCCCTTGCCTTCGTCCTTCATCTTCTGGAAGACGGGAGACTCGTTCAGCTTCAGCCGGATGACGACGGATACGCCGAGCAGCAGCACCGACACCAGGAATGGAATGCGCCAGCCCCAGGCCGAGAATTCAGCCTCGCCGAGTGCGGTACGGGTGAACAGGATCACCAGCAGCGACATGAACAGGCCGAGCGTGGCCGTGGTCTGGATGAACGACGTGTAATAGCCGCGCTTGCCCATCGGAGCATGCTCGGCCACGTAGGTCGCCGCACCGCCATATTCGCCGCCGAGCGCAAGGCCCTGCAGCAGGCGCAGCGCGATCAGGATGATCGGGGCCGCGATGCCGATGGTGGCTGCGTTGGGCAGCAGGCCGACGATGAAGGTCGACAGGCCCATGATCAGGATGGTGACGAGGAAGGTGTATTTGCGGCCGACGATGTCGCCGACGCGTCCGAACACGATGGCGCCGAACGGACGAACCAGGAAGCCGGCGGCAAACGCGAGCAGCGCGAAGATGTCGCGGGTGGCCGGCGGATAGGCCGAGAAGAACTGCGCGCCGATGATGCCGGCGAGCGACCCGTAGAGATAGAAGTCGTACCATTCGAAAACGGTACCAAGCGAGGATGCGAGAATGACGAAACGTTCGTCCTTCGTCATTCCCGTCGATTTGCCGGCAGTGGCAGTCATAGTGGACATTTCATTCGCTCCCCAAAAATCATTGATTCAAAGTCCGCCCCGCGCCGAACTTGGCCGGATTGAGCAGTGGGCTTCGATTTACGGTAACATCGCCGTGAAAGCTCCCCCAATACGACTTTCGGCCCTTTGCACGGCCGCGGCCCCGCCGGCGGCGCGCGCGGCGCCTCGATCCACTCCGGGCAAGACGGACGGATCGCATCTATTGCGGCGCACAAGCCGGCGGGTTAACTGCTTTCAAACATGATAGGATTGGGCGCTTGCGCATCAGCGCCCGCCGGGGGACAAAGCCGGGCGGGCTTGCCGCAGGCCCTTGCAAGAGGGATGGATGACTACCGCCGCCACCACGCATCTCGTCATCGCCGATGACCATCCGCTGTTCCGCGACGCGTTGCGGCAGGCGGTGACCAGCGTCGTGAGCTCTGCGGTGGTGAGCGAAGCCGGCTCGTTCGACGAACTCACGGCGCTGCTGGAGCGCGATTCCGATGTCGACCTGATCCTGCTGGATCTGTCGATGCCAGGGATTTCCGGCTTCTCCGGACTGATCTATCTGCGCGCGCAATATCCGGCGATTCCCGTCGTCATCGTTTCGGCGAGCGACGATGCCGGCACGATCCGGAGTTCGCTCGACTTTGGCGCCTCCGGTTTCATCCCCAAGCGGTTCGGCGTCGAGACGCTGCGCGACGCCATCATGAAGGTGATGGACGGCGATGTCTGGATTCCGCAGGACATTGATCTGTCGGCGGCGAGCGATCCTGACATGACGCGGCTGCGCGACCGCCTGGTGACGCTGACGCCGCAGCAGGTGCGGGTGCTGATGATGCTGTCGGAAGGACTGCTCAACAAGCAGATCGCCTATGAGCTCGGTGTCTCCGAAGCCACCATCAAGGCCCACGTCTCGGCGATCCTGCAAAAGCTCGGTGTCGAAAGCCGCACCCAGGCCGTGATCGCCGCCGCGAAGATCGCCGGCGGCCAGTGGCGCCAGGGCACCCCGACGGGCTGAAGGCCGTAGGATGGGTGGAGCGAAGCGATACCCATCACCTCACCGCCCGGGCCCCTTTTCATGACCGGCTACCGCCGAAATTTCATTGCCGGAGGCAGCTTCTTTTTCACCGTCAACCTGGCGGATCGCCGCCTTCGGCTGTTGACTGAAAATATCGACGCGTTGCGAACAGCTTTCCGCGAGACGCAACGGCCGCATCCATTCACAATCGATGCGATCGTCATACTGCCCGAGCATCTTCACTCGGTCTGGACGTTACCCGAAGGCGACGCGGATTTCTCTACGCGCTGGCGTCTGATCAAGGCATCCTTCTCCCGCAATCTCACCGCCGGGGAGCCGGTTTCCGACAGCCGCGCTGCCAAGGGTGGCGCGGCATCTGGCAACGCCGCTATTGGGAACACACGATTCGCGACGAGAAGGATTTTGAGCGTCACATCGACTACGTGCACATCAACCCGGTCAAGCATGGACTTGTGAAGCGCGTCGGCGATTGGCCGTACTCGTCGTTCCAGCGCATGGTGGAGTCAGGCATCTATCCCGAAGACTGGGCAGGCGATGTTTCCGACTTCAAGGGAGACTTCGGCGAGAGGGCTGATAACTCGTAGGATGGGTGGAGCGCAGCGATACCCATCAATCTCTGTGCATGTGGATGGATGATGGGTATCGCTGCGCTCCACCCATCCTACGGGCTACGGCTTCGCGAATCTTACTCCGCCGCGACCATCTGCTGCGTGCGCCACTGGCCGAGCAGCGCGCGCAATGATGCCGGCTTCACCGGCTTGTTCAGGATCGCGATGTTTTCCTCGCGCGCGGCGGCCCGGACGTTGGGGCTGCGGTCGGCGGTGATCAGGATCGCGGGAATGTTCTCGCCGAAGCGGCGGCGGATGTCGCGGATCGCGGCGACGCCGTTGCCGCGGTCGAGATGGTAGTCGACCAGCAGCCCGGTGACGCTGCCGCCGGAGGCGTCGATCGCCGCGATGGCAGCTTCCGGATCGGCCACCGCGATCACTTCGGCGTCCCACGCCGTCAGCAGGGTCTTCATGCCGTCGAGGATGGCCGGGTCGTTCTCGATGCAGACGATCAGCGCGCCGCTCATCGGCGTCTTCGACAGCGGCGTGGCGCTGGTGACGGCCGCGGTGTGGTTGATCGCGGTGGCGATCGGCACCGTCACGGAGAACACCGAGCCGCCGCCGGCATTGGCGTCGATCGCGATGCCGTGGTTGAGCACGCGCGCCAGCCGCTCGACGATCGAAAGACCAAGGCCGAGGCCGCGCGCGATGCGGGCGCCCTGTTCGAGACGATGGAATTCCTTGAAGATCTCGCCGCGCTTGGCGACGGGGATGCCGACGCCGGTATCGTAAACGCCGATCTTCAGCGATTGCCCGTGGCGGCGGCAGCCGACCAGCACGCGACCGCGCGGGGTGTATTTGATCGCGTTGGAGATGAAATTCTGCAGCAGCCGGCGCAGCAGCAGGCGGTCGGATTCCGCCGGCAGCGAGCAGGGAACGAACGTCAGCTCCAGCCCCTTGGCGCGGGCGATCGGCGCAAACTCGATTTCCAGCGAGCGCATCAGGTCGGCCATCTTGAAGCTCGATATCGCGGTGGTCATGGCGCCGGCGTCCAGCCGGGATATGTCGAGCAGCGCGCCGAGGATTTCCTCGATGGCTTCCAGCGAGTCGTCGATGTTTTCGACCAGGCGAGAATCCTCGCCGCCGTTCTGGCGTTCGACGAGGCTGGTCACGTAGAGCCGCGCCGCGTTGAGCGGCTGCAGGATGTCGTGGCTGGCGGCCGCCAGGAACCGCGTCTTGGAGATATTGGCGTCCTCGGCGTTGCTCTTTGCCTGCGCCAGTTCGGAATTCAGCCGCGTCAGTTCCTCGGTGCGGTCGCGCACGCGCTTTTCCAGCGTCGCATTGGCGCGCTCCAGCGCCTCGGCCGCCTCGAAGCTCGGCGTGACGTCCGAGAAGGTGATGACGAGACCGCCGCCCGGCATCCGGTTCGAGCGCACCTCGATCACCATGTGGCGGTCGGGCAGCCGCTCCAGATAGGGCTCGCCCTCGGTGGTGTAGGCGTCGAGCCGCCGCTGCAGCAGCGTGTCGGGATCGCCGAGGCTGGACGGGCTGACCGCGCCCATGAATTCGAGAATTTCCTGCAAGGGAATACCGAGCTGCACCAGGTGCGGCGGCAGTGCGAGGATTTCGCCGAACTGGGCGTTCGAACAGATCAGCTGCAGATCGGCGTCGAACACCGCGATGCCCTGGCGCACGTGATTGAGCGCGGTCTGCAGGATCTCGCGGTTGAAATGCAGCGCGGCGTGAGAATCGTCGAGCAGTTTCAGCGCCGCCTTGGCCGAGACCGTGCGCTTGCGCAGCAGCAGCGACATCACGAGGCGCGAGGACGCCGCGCCGATCGAGGAAGCGATCAGCCGCTCGGCATGCTGCAGCAATTCGAAATCGGCCGTCGCCGCCGGATCGAGCCCGCCGGGATGCCCGGCGGCAAACGAATCGAAGGCCGCGCGGGCGCGGTCGGGACCGAGATACTGCGCCACCGTGCTCTGGATGTCCTGCACGGTGACGGTGGTGCGCCAGCGCCGGAAGGTCGGCGCGATCGGCGTCAGCGTGTTCGGCACGAACAAATCGGCCTGCAGCCGCTCGATCGAGGACGGGCGCCGGGCGAGCGACAGCACGATGTAGGTCAGGATGTTCAGCGAGAGCGACCACAGCACGCCGTGCATCAGCGGCGGCAGATCGGCGCCCAGCAGCGCCCGCGGACGCAGCGCCTCGATGCCGAACGGCCCATGTTGCAGAAACAGCAGACCTTCCGGATTGCCGTCGAGGAAACTCGGCAGGAACAGCGTGTAGACCCATACCGCGACGCCGACCAGCATGCCGCCCATGGTGCCGCGCGCGGTGCCTTCGCGCCAGAACAGGCCGCCGAAGAAGGCCGGCGCCAGCTGGGCCAAAGCTGCGAACGACAGCAGGCCGATCGCCGCCAGCTGCGCGTTGCCGAGCGCGCGATAGTAGAAATACGCCATCACCATGATGGCGAAGATCGCAAAGCGCCGGATCTTGAGCAGGAAGTCGCCGAAATCCTTCTGGCCGGCCTGCGATCCGGGGCCGCGCTGCA
This sequence comes from bacterium, assembly GCA_029946075.1. GTDB lineage: Bacteria > Pseudomonadota > Alphaproteobacteria > Rhizobiales > Xanthobacteraceae > Bradyrhizobium. Next base: position 4,956 of record JAQSDT010000169.1, read on the forward strand.
GCACCAGCGGCAGCACGATGTCGTTGGAGACCATGATCGAGAGCGCGACGCACTCCACGATCACCATCGCGGTCGCCGCCGACAGGCCGCCGACGAACACGGCGATGCTGAGCAGCGGCGAATTTCCCTCGATCGGCAGCGCCAGCACGAACATGTCGCTGTCGACGGCGCCGAACGGGAAGGTGACGAGGCCGGCAATCGCGATCGGAATCACGAACAGGTTGATGGCGACGAGATAGAGCGGAAACAGCCAGCGGGCGCGGCTGACTTCCTCGGGGCTGGAATTCTCGACCACGCTGACGTGAAATTGCCGCGGCAGCAGCATGATCGCGCAGAACGACAGCAGCGTCATGGTCAGGAAATTGCCGATCGACGGTACGTAGTCGAGGGCGCGCACCGCCTCCGGCGTCTTCATCGCGCGTTCGACCAGTTCGACCGGCGAGAACATCCAGAACGTGACGAAGGCGCCGACGGCGATGAACGCCACCAGCTTGACGATGGATTCGGTGGCGATCGCCAGCATCAGGCCGTGCTGGTGCTCGGTGGCGTCGGTCTGGCGGGTGCCGAACAGCACCGCGAAGGCCGCCATCGCCAGCGTGACCACCAGCGCGATGTCGCCGATCAGCGGGATCGAGGAGAACATCTTGTCCCCGCTCAGGATCGTCTCCAGCGAGGAAGCCACCGCCTTGAGCTGCAGCGCGATGTAGGGCACCGAGCCGATGATCGCGATCATGGCCACGGTGGCGGCGACCGCCTGGCTCTTGCCGTAGCGCGCGGCGATGAAGTCGGCGATCGAGGTGATGTTCTGCGATTTGGCGAGCTGGATCACGCGGCGCAGCAGCGGCGTGCAGAGCCCGATCATCAGGATCGGGCCGAGATAGATCGCGAGGAAGTCGACGCTGGTGCGGGAGGCGAAGCCGACCGAGCCGAAGAACGTCCAGGAGGTGCAGTAGATCGCCAGCGACAGCGGATAGATCAGC
>JAQSDT010000170.1 GCA_029946075.1 bacterium
AGGGCTTCGACAACGTGCTGGTTCGCCTGCAGAGTTCGCTCGATTCGGTCGAGCGCCGCCAGATGGCGGCCTTGAGCTCGGTCGAGGACAGCATGGAATCGCGCGTGCGCCGCATGCGCGGCGTGTTCACCGATCTCGGCCTCGACATGGCGCAGCTGGAGGCCGCGACGCCGCGCTCCGCCATCGGCGGCCCGTTCGTGCCGGTGAAACTCGGCCCCGACGCCGGCGCCTTCGAGCGCCAGCTCTACCGCATCAACGTCACCCGCACCCAGATGCAGCGCCTGAACGCGACGCTGTCGCTGGTGCCCTATCGCAAGCCCGTCGTCGGCGATGTCGAATTCACCTCCGGCTTCGGCGTGCGCAGCGATCCCTTCCTCGGCCGCCCCGCGATGCACACCGGCCTCGACTTCCGCGCCGCCACCGGCGATCCCGTGCGCGCCACCGCCAACGGCAAGGTCGTCTCATCAGGCTGGATGGGCGGCTACGGCCGCATGGTCGAGATCGACCACGGCAACGGGCTCTCGACCCGCTATGGCCATCTGTCGGAAAGCCACGTCAGGGTCGGTGACGTCGTCAAGATCGGCCAGGTGATCGGCGCCGTCGGATCGACCGGCCGTTCCACCGGCCCGCATCTGCATTACGAAACACGGATCGATGGCGATGCGGTCGATCCGCAGAAGTTCCTGCGCGCCGGCGTGCGGCTCAGCTCGGGCTAGTGCCCGACTTCGCCGGTGATGATCTCGCCGAACAGCTCCCAGGCTTCGCCGTTGAACTTCATCAGCTGCATCTGCTCAATCGGGAAGAAGTCGTTTGCCGCCGTGTTGATCTTGATGCCCGGCAGCAGCACGTCGCTGGAGAAATCCTTTAAGGTTGCGGCCTGCTTCATCACGTTTTCACGCGTGAGATTGTCGCCGCACTGCTTGAGCACCTGAACCATGGTCTGCGCGGTGGCGTAGCCATAAATATTGTTGTTGTTGCTCTTGTCGCCGTCGGGGAAATACTTGTCCATGAAGGCGGCCCAGGTCTTCACGCCGGCATCGTCCTTCCACAGCGGATCGGTCGGATCCTTCAGATACGCGGTCGAGATGATGCCCTTGGCGTTGTCGAGGCCCGCCGGCTTGAGCACGGTGGCGACCGACGTCGAGACATTGCCGATGAAGTAGACCGGCTTCCAGCCCAGTTCGGCGACCTTCCGGATCGCCTGTGCCGCGCCTTTCGGCGCCGCCCAGGCCATGAAGATATTGGCGCCGGAATCCTTCAGCGCCACGATCTGCGAATCGATCGTGGGATCGGAAACCTCGTAGGATTTGTCGGCGACGATCATGCTGGCGGCCTTGTCGCCGAGACCATCGCGCAAGCCCTTCATCTGGTCCTTGCCGGCATCGTCGTTCTGCCAGAGCGCCGCGATCTTCGCGTTCGGATAATTCTTCAGGATGTAGGCTGCATAGATCCGGCCCTCGCTCTGGTAATTCGGCTGCCAGCCCATAGTCCACGGAAAATTCTGCGGATCGCCCCATTTGGTGGCGCCGGTCGCAACGAACAGCTGCGGCACCTTCTTGGCGTTCATGTATTTCTGGGTCGCCGAGTTGGATTGCGTGCCGAGCGGCTGGAAGATCAGCAGCACCTCGTCGCTCTCGACCAGCTTGCGCGCCTGCTCGACCGCCTTGGGCGGGCTGAAGGCGTCGTCATAGCTGACGAAATTGATCTTGCGGCCGTTGATGCCGCCCTCGGCGTTGATCTTGTTGAAATAGGCAGCCTGCGCCTTGCCGATCGTCCCGTAGGCCGACGCCGGCCCGCTATAGGGCATGATATTGCCGATCTTGATTTCGGTATCGCTGGCGCCGGGATCGTATTTTTTCTGCGCGTGCGCCGCGGTCGCAAGCGTGGCGGCGACGGCAAGCGCCGTCAGGGCCACAAGGTTTTTCCCGAGAACCGGCATCGTCTCTCTCCCGTCATGTCCTGCTTTTGAACAGGCTTTGTTTTGCCGAAGTCTCGCAAGCCATGGCGGCGCTTGCAAGCTGCTGCATATTCCGCAACACGAAACGGCATTGTTGCCTGCCCTCAATTGTGATTGATGCAGGCTGAAATCATACCCTTGCCGAGCAAGGCCCGAGGCTGGACCGGATTGAAACCGAACGTACGAATTGGCCCCAAGCATCCGAAACTCGCAGCAGCAGGCTTTCGCTTCGCGCGATGGCTGGCCGCGAAGACAATGGGCGCTGCCGGCTTCCATCAGCTTGGCTCGGCATTCGCCAACGCGCGGATCGCCGCGTTACGCGAAAAGCTGGCGCGCGGCGAAACCGTGCTGTTCGCCGGCCTCGGCGCACCCGGTACACACAATTCAGGCCTCGCACTGGTCGAGGTCACGCAGGCTCAGGGACCGCGCCTGATCGTCAACAACGAGGAAGAGCGCTTTTCCGGCAACAAGCACACCACCGAATATCCGCGCGCGTCGATCGATGCCGCCGTGGCGACGTTGCGCGGCATGGGCCGCGACGTCGGCGATATAGATGCGTGGCTGACCAGCTGGGACTATCCGACGTTGGCCGGCACGCTGGCGCGCTCGGTGCTGGAAGAACTGCCGCAAAGCTTCAAACTGGTACGCACCACCGAAGCCGCGGGCTTCGACGGCCGGCGGCTCGACCAGATGACGCGGGCGCCGAAGATTCTGGCGCGCCAGCTCGGGCTTGCCGAACGCGTGCCGCTGATCTGCCTGCCGCACCACGACAACCACGCCTGGTTCTCGTATGCCGCCTCGCCGTTTGCCGATGACGGGCAGCCGACTGCCATCGCCGTGCTCGACGGCACCGGCGATCTCGGCTCGGTTTCGCTGTACGTCGCCGAAAACGGCGCGATGCGGCAGCTCTATTGCAACGACAGCATGTTCGATTCACTCGGCGCGTTCTACAGCGTGATCTCGTCGACGCAGGGCGGCTGGACCTGGCTGTCGAGCGAGGGCCGCTACATGGGCGCCGCTGCCTGGGGCGACATGAACCGCGCGACCAATCCCTATTATGCGCGTCTGAAAGACGTCCTGTATTTCGGCAACGGCGGCGAGATCAGGATCAACCGCGCGATGGCGAACTGGTATTGTGACCCGTTCGACAATCCCTACAAGGCGGCGCTCACCGACATCCTCGGCCCGCCACTGACGCCAGACCAGCTCTGGAACCCCGACGCCGTGCTGCGCGTCGAGGATATCCACCACCGCCCCGACACCAAAGACCGTCTCGACAAGGCGGCAGCGACGCAACTGGTGTTCGAGGACGCCATGATCCACGTCGTCGATCATTTGCTGCGCACGACCGGCGCCAGCCGGCTGGTGCTGACCGGCGGCGTCGCGCTGAATGCGATCGGCAACATGCGGCTGCTCGAACATTTCGATGAAGCCTGGTTTACGAAAGTGCAGCAGCGCAACGCGCGCCTGCATCTGTGGGTGCCGCCGGTTCCCGGCGATCCCGGCGTCACCATCGGCGCCGCCTGGCTGTTCGCGCATCTGGCCGGCGCCCCGCGCGGCGCACCGATGACGCACGCATTCTATTGCGGCACGCCGCCGTCTCAGGAAGATGTCGTTAGGGCGCTCGGGGACGATGACGTCGCCTCAAAGCCCATCGGCAACATATCGACAGCTGACGGCCGCGACGCCATTGCCGACCTGATGGCGTTCATGGTAGCGCAAAGCGGTGTCATCGCGCTCTATCAGGGCGCTGCCGAGACCGGACCGCGTGCGCTCGGCCATCGATCGATCCTCGCCAATCCCTGCGATCCCCAGGCGCGCGAACGGCTCAACGAGCGCGTCAAATACCGCGAGGCCATCCGTCCGCTGGCGCCGATGGCGACGCTCGAAGCGGCGCATACCTATTTCGAGCTGCTGCCCGGCGCCGCAGATGCCGATTACAACGCCTACAATTACATGGTGCTGACGGCGCAATCGAAGCCCGGCGCGCGCGAAAAGATTCCGGCGGTCATCCATGCCGACGGCACCGGCCGCATCCAGATCGTGCGCGCCGAAGACGATCCTCTCACCTACGCCTATTTGAGAGCGCTCGGCCGCCACATCGGCGTCGAACTGTCCGTCAACACCTCGTTCAACGTCGCGGGACCGATCGCGCAGACCCCGCAGCAGGCGATCGACACGCTGCGCCGCTCAAAAGGCCTCGATGTGGTGCTACTGATCGCTGCCGACGGCACCGTCACCGCGGCATGGCACGGTGGCGCGCGCGATAGCGGCAGGTTCACCAGCTGGTACGCAGCATGGGAGGCTGGGCGGTCAATCAAAGCCGACTAAAACGACCTCACCGGCGGCTACAGTTGATACGAGAGCTATTTCGGCCGCGAAACGATCTCGATCATCCTGCCCTCGTCCTCATCGGGCATCGCGGCTTTCGCCTTCGTATACGCCTCGACGGCTGCACGACCGACCAGCGGCGCGTCCGCCAGCAATCCCTCGGCCAGTCTCACCGCGTACATCGCATCCTTGTGGCGCAGCGACGCGGTGAACGACGCACCGGTGAAATCACGCGCCACCATGCGTTTGGAATGGCGGATCACCTGAGGGCTCGCCACTGCACCCGTCCCCAGCGCTTCCGCGACCAGCTTCATGTCGAGCCCGGCCTGCTCGGCCATCGCCACGCCTTCAGCAAGGCTGGCGATCTGCACCGCGCCCATCAAATTGTTGATCAGCTTGAACACCGTGCCAGTACCCACAGCGCCAAAATGTCTGACGACGTTTCCGATCGGCGCAAGGTAAGGCTTTGCGCGCTCCAGATCGGCGGCATCGGCACCGACCAGCAGGGTCAGCTTGCCGCTCGCAGTCGCTTCCGGCAGACCGGTCACGGGACAATCGATATAGACAAAACCGCGGCCGCGCAGGTCGTGCGCCATGTCGAGCGCGTGCTGATGCGAGACGGTCGAACACTCGATCGCGAGCGCACCCGGCTTCATTCTGGTGGCGGCGCCATCCGCGCCGAGCCAGACGCTGCGTGAGGCCTCGTCGTCGGCCACCATGGTCACGATCGCATCGGCGCCATCGGCCGCATCCGCCGGCGAGTTCGCCCAGCCCGCGCCGCGCGCGATCAAATCTTCCGCCTTGGCCTTGCTGCGATTCCACACCGCAACGTCAAAACCTGCATCGAGATAGCGCCCGGCCATGCCATGGCCCATGCGGCCGAGCCCGATGAAGGCGACCTTTGCCATCGGCTAGTCCACATCCTCGACGCTGCCGGGCCCGGTGCCGAACGCGCGCTGCGCCAGCGTCGCGGCCATGAACTCGTCGAGATCGCCGTCGAGCACGCCTGACGTATCCGAGGTCTGCACGCCGGTGCGCAGATCCTTCACCATCTGGTAGGGCTGCAGCACGTAGGAGCGGATCTGGTGGCCCCAGCCGATATCGGTCTTGGCAGCCTGGTCAGCCGCGGCCTGCTCCTCGCGCTTCTTCAACTCGATTTCGTAAAGCCGCGCGCGCAGCATGTCCCAAGCCTGCGCCTTGTTCTTGTGCTGCGAACGGCCGGCCTGACAGACCACGGCGACGCCTGTCGGGATGTGCGTCAGACGTACGGCGGATTCGGTCTTGTTGACGTGCTGACCGCCTGCACCGCCCGAGCGCATCGTATCGGTGCGCACGTCGGATTCGGCGATGTCGATCTTGATGCTGTTGTCGACCACCGGAAAGATCGCGACCGACGAAAACGAGGTGTGCCGGCGCGCGTTGGAATCGAACGGCGAGATTCGCACGAGCCGATGCACGCCGGCTTCGGTCTTCAGCCAGCCATAGGCATTGTGCCCCGAGATCTGGATGGTGGCCGATTTGATGCCGGCTTCTTCGCCCTGCGTCTCTTCCAGATACTCGATCTTGAAGCCGTGGTTCTCTGCCCAGCGCGTATACATGCGCAGCAGCATCGAGGCCCAGTCCTGGCTTTCGGTGCCGCCGGCGCC
>JAQSDT010000171.1 GCA_029946075.1 bacterium
AGACGGGCGGAGTTAAATCACTGATTTGCCCGACGGGTTAAGCGGAATATTTTCGTTTTGACGGCTTGACGTGATTTCTGAAAATCAGAAGTGATTTGCCCGTCGTGCCGATCTGTCGCAGGTGGCAGCAATGTTTATTCTTGCACGACGCAATGTCGCGCGTGAGTGCGGCAGGCTCGAAGGAGCCGCCCAACGCAAAACAGTGTGCGCCTCGCTGGTGAGGCGGCGCTGAAAGACGCACTCGCCGGATTTAGCCTGTCTCCCGTCGCCGCGAACGGAGCCGGCGCCGCGGTTCAGCTTGCACGCGCCGCGGTAATCGCCTTGCGGATTTCCGCGAGCGGCGCGCTGTCGTCGAATTCCAGGCTTTCGCCCTGTGGTCGCAAGCCGAGATCGCGCCAGAGCGCGGCGAGATCCGGCGTCACCGGCTTCGGCCCCATCTCGCCATGCAGGCGCGTCAGCACGTCGACGCCGACGGCCTTGTCGGCGGTGGCGAGAATGCGGTCGATTGACCAGTCCTGCTCGTGATTGCCGCCGGCGGCCAGCACGCCGCGCATCGCATCCTGCAGGCCGAGGCGGTTGCCGGTTCGCTTGCGGATTTCGATATCGGCCAGCAGGCAGAATAGCGCACCGCCCCAATAGCGGCGGCCCCAGGTGCTGGTGTTGTCGAGACCCTGGTCGCCGGCCTGCGGCAGGCCTTTGGGCATTTCGCGCATCATGTCGAACCAGATCTGCTGCGCGGAGAGATCGCCGGCCTGGACGCGCGCGACCGGTTCGACATAAACGGCGAGTCCTTCCGACAGCCAGGCGTACCGTTCCTGCATGTCGGGCAGCGCGGTGTGCACCATTTCATGCACCATCACCCAGTCGCGCCGCAGCACGGCTTCGGTGGCGTCGCGTCCCAGCGGAATGCGGATCGCCGCGCCGCGATAGCCCCAGGTCGTGCCGCCGCGAATGCGCCCGCCATCGACCGGCACCAGCAGCAGCCGCAGCGAGGGTACGGGGAAGCGGCCGTAATAGGCGGTGACGGCCCTGGCCGACATCCTGACCCAGTCCAGCACCTTCTCCGCGGGAAGCGTCATGTCGCCCGGCGCGAATGCGACGCGGATGGTGCCGCCGGACACCTTGACGTCGGTCTGCGGCAACCGGTCGAAGGCGTCGTAGGGCATGCGATCGCTGCGCATATATTCGGATTGCGCATCGGCGCGGAACGACACCACGCTGGCGATCAGGGCGGCGATAACAGAGCCGACGATGGCGATGCGGAAGCCGGGGCGTCTCATCACAACACGCTGCCGGCCGCGCCCGATCGCAGATTCTCGGCGGGTCCTTCCGCGGTGAACGCCGCGATCTGTTCGTTGAGGTCTTCGAGCATGGCGGCCAGCAGCTGCTCGCCCTTGGCGCGCGTTGCCAGCGTCGGATCGCCATAGCTGCCGGAACGGCTGTAGTTCGGCGAGTTCGGATCCGACGGCACCAGCGGGCCGGGCGAATGCCCGTTCAGGGTCGGGCTGGCCTCGGCGCGATTCATGTCGACGAGGCCGGGCGCGATCATCAGCATCAGCGAGGTCTCGAGTTCGTCGGCATGGCTGCCGTTTCCCTGCTCGGCCAGCGCCCTGGCCACGCGCGGATAGCGCGGCCCGCCGTGAATCCACAGATGCTTCACCCTGCGGGCATCGAGGCGCGCCAGCGCGCGATCGACCGGGGCGAGGGTGCTGAGCCCGGTGTTGAGCACGAACAGCTTGCGGCAATTGCCGGCGAGAATCGCGGTAACTATGTCGCGCACCACGGCTTCGAACGTGGCCGCCGACAGATTGCTGTTCCCGGCATATTCGGTGAAGGCCGGGTAATGGCCGTAGGTCAACGTCGGCCACACCAGCGCGTCGGTCGTCTCTGCGATCTTGCCGGCAAGCCATTCGGCCTGGATGCGGTCGGTATTGAGGGGGAGGTGAAAGCCGTGCTGTTTTGCCGCCGCGCCGATCGGCAATATCGCGGCGGCGCCTGCGTCGAGCCGTCTTGCGACCTCGTCCCAATGCATGTGCTCGATAAAATGACGGTGGGTGTCCCTTGTCATTTGCCGAGCGCCCTTCCTAGGAGCCGATGGAAACGTCGGTCAAAAGTCCTGACGTGATCCAGCCGTGCAGATAGCCGGCGCCGCGGCTTGCCGCGCCGTCGGGGTCGTCATAGGTCGCAAGCATTTCGCAGAGCACGCCGAAGGGGATGCCGGCCCCGGCTTCGTCCCACATCATGGCTTCTTCCGCGGACAGCTCGCGGAACATCGGCGTGGCGTCCTGGCGCCAGATCAGCAGGCGGGCGGGCTCTTCGAGCGGCGTTGCTTCCGGAGGAGCCTCTTCGTGCTTCAGCGCCAGCCAGATCGCGGACGCATTGGTCGCAAGATCGAGCCTGACGGCGCTGGGATGCGGCCGGAAGGTGAGGCCCGACCAGACTTCCGGTGCGAAGCCGGCCATCGCGCCGAGTTCGACGACGGGACCTTCCGCGGCGTCGAAGGCGTCGTTGAGCGCCTTCTCCAGCGCGGCGAGATCCGACAGCACCGGATGGCCGGCATATGGCATCGCCGATTTGAGAAATTCGGGCAGGCCCTGCGAGAACCAGCGCATGTTCGGGTTCTGCGACGGGCGCGCCTTGACGTAGGCGTATCCCATCTCGTCGAACATCTCGTCGCCGAGATAGAGGTGCAGCAATTCGTGGTCGTTACGCACGGCCTCGACCAGCCGCGATCCGTAGGCATAACGATAGACGCCGAACAGCGTCTCGCGTTTTTCCTGCGGGCTGTCGAGGATCTCGGCCAGCACGGCGTCGTCGCCATCGAGGATGCCGCGCTGAAACGCCGCCTGCTGTCGCGCGAAATCGCTCATCCCGCCTTCTTGTCCGACGACAATACCCTGTCCGCGATTTCCCGCGTCCGGTTGACTTCGATCAGGAGTTCGTCGAGCGGCGGAATGTTGTCGTCGCGCTCGATCATGGTGGAGACGCGGCCGAAGCGCTTCAGCGCCGCGACGTAGAGATCCCAGACGTCCTCGCACACCGGATGGTCGTGGGTGTCGATGATGTGGGTGCCCATGTGGCTGTGGCCGGCCATGTGGAACTGCACGACGCGATCGGCCGGAATGCCGTTGAGGAATGTCATCGGATCGTAGCCGTGATTGAAGGCGCTGACATAGACGTTGTTGATGTCGAACAGCAGCCAGCAGCCGGAGCGGCGCGACAGTTCCGACAGGAATTCCCATTCCGTCATTTCGGAATTGTTGAACTGCACGTAGGTCGAGACGTTCTCGAGCACGATGGCGCGGCCGAGAAAATCCTGCACCAGCTGCACGCGGCTGACGACGTGGTCGAGCGCCTCGCGCGTGTAGGGGATCGGCAGCAGGTCGTGCAGGTTCTTGCCGTGCACGCCGGTCCAGCACAGATGGTCCGACATCCATTTCGGCTCGACGCGCCGGGCGAGGTCCTTCAGGCCCTGCAGATATTCGAAGTTCGGCGGCGCGGTGGAGGCGATCGACAGCGACACGCCGTGCATCACCACGGGATAACGCTCGCGGATCCGGTCCAGCGTGCGCAGCGGCCGGCCGCCGGGCAGCATGTAGTTTTCGCTGATGACCTCGAACCAGTCGATGTCAGGATTGCCGCTGAGGATTTCGTCGTAATGCTGGTGGCGCAGGCCGAGGCCGAAGCCGAGGAAGGGCGGCTTGTCCGACGATTTGGGGGTCGACGTTCGCGGGCGGTCTGCAAGCGCTGCCGCCGAACCGTCTGGCATCTTGCTTGCGACGTTCATCTCGTCTCCGCTGCCGCCAACACGGCGATACGTCTCGAACTCAAACTATCATGGAAAAGGGGCCCGGCCTACACCGGACCCCGTTCCCGGATCGCGGTCGGTTACGCCGGCGAATACTTGCCCTTGGCGGCTTCGCACTTTTCCTTGGTCATGGCCGAGAAGCCCTGGCCCTTGCAGGCGTTCTGGCCCTTGCAGGCGTTCGCGCCGCCCTTGCAGGCGCTCTGGCCCTTGCAGGCATTGGCGCCGACGCACTTGCCTTCACCGGCGGCGTAGGTCGGGCTCGACATGGTGGCGCCGGCCAGGAACAGGGTGGCGGCAGCGACGGCGAGGGTGGCGCCGGACTTGGTCATCTTCATGGTTATCCTCCAATGGAAGTTGTGTGGGTGCATCGCCCGCAAGCCGCAAATCCCGGCCGACAAACTGCACCCAGCAATTGCTACGTGGTGGGTGGGGGGTTAGTTACGCGGCCCGCCGATTTATTTTGGTGGGCCGGGTCTTTGTTGTGAGCTCGCGAGCAGGCGAAAACGAGGAGGGCCCGGCCTGTGCCGAGCCCCCTTCGAACGGATCGATCAGCTCTTGACGAACTTGCCGCCCGAAGCCGCGCAAGCCTTTTCGGACGTCATCGAGAAGCCGGTGCCCTTGCAAGCGTTCTGGCCCTTGCAGGCGTTGGCCGCGCCCTTGCACGCGCTCTGGCCCTTGCAGGCATTGCCGACCATGCACTTGCCGCTGGCGGCGTTGGCAGGCGTCGACACCGTCGACACGACGGAGCCGGCGAGGAACAGGGTAGCGGCAGCAACGGCGAGCGACGCACCGGATTTGGAATTCAACTTCATGACGATCTCCTCGATGATTGTTTGAAGATACATTGACGCCGTGAGCATCCATTGATCGTTCGATCACAGACCCGCACGACGCGGGGAAGCGGCGGATACCAATCAGATCGCGGCGGCTTGCCGGAGGAGGCCAGGCTCCCGCGATATGAGTGCGCATCCAGAACCAGCTACGGGGCATCGGTCGATTTGGTTACAGCGTTTCAAAAGAATATTTTCTTTTTTTGAGGTTCGACATCCCGTCCATGTCTAACCCCGGACTTACAGGAGTATTTCGTTACTTCGGGAAACCGCAAAAGTTCCCGGAAAGCTCGCGGCTTCAATCGATTAGGTAAGACTCACGCCCGCGTGCGGCGCACAAAAACTAGTTCTGTGCCGAACGCGCCGGCTTCAGCTTCGCCATCTGCGCCACCGTCGCGCGGAGTTCTTCGGCATTGAAGGACGGGTACGAACAGATGCGGTTGCTGCAGGCGAATGCTGCGGGCTCGCCGAGATCGGGATATTCGACGTCGGGATTCGGCAGCTTGCCCTCGCGCAGGTCGAGCCACTCCAGCCGCTTGTAACGGGCCGGCAGCGCGCGCGCCAACGCATGCAAGCTCTTCGCCTTGGCGTCGTCCTTGTGCCCGACGATGGTCATATGGGTCGGCTCGACGGCGAGTTCCTCGTCGGCCAGCAACACGCCGGGCAGGGGGCGGATCATCTCGGCCGCCGCGCTGGCGAGGTAGCGCATCGCATGCGCGGCCTGGTCGCGGTAGCGCTCTTCGCCGAAATAGCGATGGAGCAGATTCATGAAGCGCGAGACCTGCACCTGGTCGTCGAGCAGCCTGGCCGGTTTGGCGAGAACGCCGGTCTTGCCTTCCGCGGTCTTCGACGTCACGAAGCCGCCGGCCTCGTCGCGAAAACCCGCGACGAAGTCGCCGGCCTTGGCGGCGCGGGTCAGCCAGTCGCGATTGCCTGTCGATGCGTAAAGATCGAGGAAAGCCTGTCCCATCGCCAGCGTGTCGCCCAGAAATGGTCCGCCGCGATCCTTTTCGCCGTGGCGGAAGCCGCCGTCGGGCAAGGCGCGATTGTCGATCACCCATTGGGCGGCACGTTCGGCGATCGCCAGCGCCTTGGCATCGTCAGTGATGTTGTAATAGGCCGCGATCCCCGAGATCGCCCAGCCGTTCTCGCGGGCGTAACGGTTCTTGTCGATGCGGGGCATGCCGAGCTTGCGGCGTTCGGTGTCCGGCAGCGCATAGTATTTGTGCCCGTCGACATCGTGATTCAGGTCCGCGTCCTGGCTGACATAGAACGCGCC
>JAQSDT010000172.1 GCA_029946075.1 bacterium
GTAGGATGGGTGGAGCGCAGCGATACCCATCATGTAACCACACCCACCGGCATCGATGGGTATCGCTGCGCTCCACCCATCCTACGGGCTGGTTGACGAGCTACCTGTCCCAGATCCCGGCGTGAACCGCCGCGGCTTCGTCCTCGAGCAACGGCCCGACCACGTCGGTCGATCGCTGGCCGCTGCCGAACACATCGCGGCACGGCAGATCGAGCGTCGGGTTTTCCGGGTGATTGCCGGTGAGCTCTCGCAGGCGGTGCTCGCTCAATCCGTAGACGACGCGGCCGATGCCGGCCCAGTAGATCGCGCCCGCGCACATCGCGCAGGGCTCGGCCGACGAATACAGTGTGGCGTTCCCCAGGGTTGCCACATCGATCGTCGTGCAGGCCTGCGTCGCCAGCAGGCGCTCGGCATGCGCGGTGCCGTCGCGGGACGGCATGTAGCCATTTTCGGATTCGATCAGCAGCTTTCCCCGGGCGTCTACGAGAACGGCGCCGAAGGGATGATTGCCATGAGTGATGGCGCCGCGGGCGACGTCGAAGGTCCGCCGCAGAAAATGCGCGTCGCGCTCCGATGCAGTGAGCTTCGATAGGTCTGCCATCAATTTCCTGCCATGGGCTGCCCCGTCACGGAGATACCTGCTGCATGAATTTGGGATCATTAGTCAATTCGGGACGCGGCCCCTCGCTTCGATGCCGGACGGATCGGCGCCGGACTGTTCGCGGTTGCAATGGTCGATCGGAAGGATGCAAGCTATGGTCCAGTATGCAAGAAGGATTTCGCGATGCGGAAGATCCTATACATCTTTGGCCTGCTGTCGGACGCCGATGTCGAATGGATCGCCAGGACCGGCATCCAGAAACGGCTGCGCGACGGCGACGTGCTGATCCGCGAAGGCGAGCAGACGGACTCGCTGATGTTCCTGCTCGACGGCGAACTGCTGGCCTCCAACCGGACCCTCGGGCAATTCGCGCGCATGGGTGTCGGCGAGATCGTCGGCGAGGTGTCGCTGGTCGATTCGGCGCCGCCATCGGCGACCATCACCGCGAGCGGCGAGGGGCGCGCGCTGTTCCTGAGCAAGGAAGCCCTGATGAAGAAGCTTTCGGCCGACAACGGTTTCGGCAGCCGGTTCTACCAGGCGCTGGCGGTCTTCCTCGCCGATCGGCTTCGTGAAGCGCGCGGAGCCCAGGGCAACCGCTCGATGAACGAGGCGACGGTTGCGGATGACGAACTCGACACCGGCATTCTCGCCCGCGTCTCGACCGCAGGCGACCGCTTCAATCAGATGCTGAAAACGCTCGGCAGCGCCAGGCCCGCGGCCTGAATGCCTCGAACGAAACGTATCACAAATAAAGACGCCCGATCGTGGTTACGACCGGGCGGCCATATTTTCGCTACACCCTCGCGGGCCGCTTCGCTCAGCCCTTGCGGGTCTTGCTGAGCAAATAGTTGTCGTAATAGTTCTCCGCGATCTGCGTATAGAACAGCACTTCCTTCATATACGCGTCGTGGCTTTCCTTGGTCTTCTTGAACAGCGGGTTCTTCTCGGCGATCTCGTTCAGATGCTGCTGCGTGGCCTGGTAGCAGGCCTCCATGACCGGTTGCGGGAAGGCGCGCAACTCCGCGCCGCCGGCAAGCAGCCGCTTCAGCGCCGCAGGATTGACGCTGTCGTATTTTTCGACCATCCACGCGCCCGCCGCGGCGCCGGCCTGGTTGACGATCGACTGGTACTGCTTGGGCAGCGAATTCCACTTCTCGTCGTTGATCACCATGTGCAGCATGGCGCCACCTTCCCACCAGCCGGGGAAGTAGTAGTACTTCGCGACCTTGTAGAAGCCGAGCTTCTCGTCGTCATAGGGGCCAACGAATTCGGCGGCGTCGAGCGAACCCTTTTCGAGCGCGGAGTAGACGTCGCCGCCCGCGATCTGCTGCGGCACGACGCCGAGCTTGGCGAGCACGTGGCCGCCCATGCCGGCGATCCGGAATTTGAGGCCTTTCAGATCCTCGACCGTCTTGATCTCCTTGCGGAACCAGCCGCCCATCTGGGTACCGGAGTTGCCGCACAGGATGGCGTGCGCCTTGAACGGCTTCAGTGCCTCGTTGCAGAGTTCGGCGCCGCCGCCGAACGTCCACCACGAGCCCTGATGGCGATGGTTCATGCCGAACGGCGCGCCGGTGGCATAGGCCAGCGCGGGCTCCTTGCCGATGTAGAAATACAGCGGCGTCTGCGCCACCTCGACGGTCGCGGTGCTGACGGCGTCGAGCGCCTGCAGGCCGGGCACGATCTCGCCGGCGGCAAAGGTCTGAATCTGAAACTTGTTGTCGGTGGCGTCGGCGACGTATTTCGCAAAGGTCTGCGCCGTGCCGTAGATGGTTTCGAGCGATTTCGGAAAGCTCGAGGTCAGGCGCCATTTGATCTCGGGCGCGGATTGGGCGATCGCGGGTGCCGCCACCAGCGTCGTCGCGCCGGCCACGGCGCCGCCCTTGAGGAATGTACGGCGTTTCATGATGAAGTAACTCCCTGATTGCAATTCTATTGGTTCGGGGCAACGAGCCTTCCGGACCGTTTGAACCTCATCATAACGAACTTCGAGGGACACCTGCCAGCATGAAAAATGCTCGCCGCGCCATCGGGCGCCGCCTCTGGCATCACTGAACCGGCGCCAGTCCCAGCCGGTCGGGGCCCGGCAGTTTCAGTGCGGGGCGGCGGATATCCAGCCCCGGCAGGCCACCGAAGGAAATGAGTTCGATCCCCTCGATCCAGCCGATGGTGAGGCCGAGACAGCCGCCGCGATTACGCCAGGTGGCAGGCGACCTGATGGCCGTTGCCGGCCTGGCGCAGTTCGGGCGCCACCTCGCGGCAGCGGGCTTCGGCGATCGGGCATCGGGTGTGGAAGTGGCAGCCCTTCGGCGGGTTCATCGGGCTCGGCACGTCGCCCTGCAGGCGGATGCGCTTGCGCTTGACGCGGGGATCCGGCACCGGCACCGCCGACAGCAACGCCTGCGTGTAGGGGTGCAGCGGATGGCGGTAGAGATCGCTGGCGCTGGCAAGCTCGACGATGCGGCCGAGATACATCACCGCGACGCGGTCGGAGATATGTTCGACCACCGACAGGTCGTGAGCGACGAAGAGATAGGTCAGGTTCAGTTCGGCCTGCAGATCCTCCAGCAGGTTGATTACCTGCGCCTGGATCGAGACGTCGAGCGCCGAGACCGGCTCGTCGCAGACGATGAATTTCGGTTCCACCGCCAGCGCGCGGGCGATCACGATGCGCTGGCGCTGGCCGCCGGAGAATTCATGCGGGTAGCGGCGCATATGCTCGGCCTTGAGGCCGACCTTTACCAGCAGGTTCGCCACGCGCTGTTCGCGGTCGCTGCTGGAGGAACCGAGCTGGTGGATGGTGAAGGCCTCGCCGAGGATGGCGCCGACGGTCATGCGCGGGTTGAGCGAGGCGAACGGGTCCTGGAACACGATCTGCATGTTGCGCCGCATCGCGCGCAAATCATTGCCGCCGAGGCCGAGCACGTCCTGCCCGTCGAACATCACCTCGCCGGCAGAAGGCTCCAGCAGCCGCAGCACGCAGCGCGCGGTGGTGGACTTGCCGCAGCCGGATTCCCCGACGAGGCCGAGCGTCTCGCCGCGCTTGACCTCAAAGGACACGCCGTCCACGGCATGGACGCGGCCGACTTCGCGCGACAGCAATCCGCCTTTGACGGAGAAATACTTCTTCAAATCGGTGACGCGCAGCAGCGGCTCGCTGGTCGGGAGCCTGCCCGCTGCGGGTCCGCCCGACATGGGTACGCTGGTCTTGGGTCCGCTTGTCATGGGTCCGTTTGTTACGGGTCCGCTCATGGCGCCGCTCCGAGGTGGCAGGCCATGCGATGACCGGGCGCGATCTCACGCAGCAGCGGTTCCCGCTCGGAACACACCGGCATGACGTGGCGGCAGCGCGGCGCGAAGCGGCAGCCGGGGGGCGGGTTGATCAGCATCGGCACCGTGCCGCCGATCGCCTCCAGCCGCACCTTGTGCTCGCTGGCGAGGTCAATCCGCGGGATCGAGCGGATCAGGCCCTGCGTGTAGGGATGGCCGGGATGCGCGAACAGGCTGTCGACGTCGGCTTCCTCGACCACCTTGCCGGCATACATCACGACGACACGCTGCGCGGTCTCGGCGACGACGCCCATCGCATGGGTGATCAGCATCACTGCCATGCCGAAGCGATCCTTCATGTCCTGCAGCAAATCGAGGATCTGGGCCTGGATGGTGACGTCGAGCGCGGTGGTCGGCTCGTCGGCGATGACAAGCTTCGGCTTGCAGGCCAGCGCCATCGCGATCATGACGCGCTGGCGCATGCCGCCGGAGAACTGATGCGGGTAATCGTGCAGCCGGCCCGCGGCGTTCGGGATTTGCACCAGCTTGAACATCTCGACGGTGCGGTCGAGCGCGTCCTTGTTCGAAAGTCCCTCGTGGCGGCGCAGGCTCTCGGCGACCTGCTCGCCGACGGTCAGCACCGGGTTGAGCGAGGTCATCGGCTCCTGGAAGATGAAGCCGATCTCCTTGGCCCTGATGTCGTCGAGCTGGTGGCTGGTCAGCGGCACCAGGTCGCGGCCCTCGAACAGGATCTCGCCCTGCACGATGCGGCCCGGCGGCATCGCAATCAGCTTGAGGATCGACATCGCGGTGACGGTCTTGCCGCAACCGGATTCGCCGACCACGCACAGCGTCTCGCCCTTGTTGACCGAAAGGTCGACGCCGTCGACGGCCTGCAACATGCCGTCGTCGGTGGCGAAATGGGTCTTCAGTCCCTTGATCTCGAGCAGTGGCGGCATCAGATCACCCGCCGCGCATCGAGCGCATCGCGCAGACCGTCGCCGATGAAATTGATCGCGACGACGGCAACGAAGATCGCCGCGCCCGGGAACAGCGCCCAGTGCGGGCCGATGTCGAGAAAGTCCTTGGCGTCAAAGAGCAGCCGGCCCCAGGTCGGCGTATCCGGCGGGAAGCCGAGGCCCAAAAATGACAGCGTCGATTCCGCGATGATCGCCGCCGCCACGTCGATGGTGCCGGCGATGATCACGGGCCCCAGCGCATTGGGCAGGATGTGCCGCACCACCTGCCGCACCGGGCTGGCGCCGAGCGCCCGTGCCGCCTCGACGAATTCCTTCTCGCGCAGCGACAGGAACTGCGCGCGGACCAGCCGCGCCACCGGCATCCAGCGCAGGCCGCCGATCACGAGCACGATCAGGATGAAGATGCCGCCCTCCGGTCCGAACACGGCCTTCAGCCCGTCGCGGAACAGATAGATCAGCAGCAGCAGCAGCGGCAGTTGCGGCAGCGACAGAAACAGATCGGTCAGCCACATCAGTCCGTGGCCGAGCGCGCCGCGCGACATGCCGGCGAGCGCGCCGATCAGCGTGCCGACGATCACGGCGACCATCATCGCGGCAAGCCCGACCGCGAGCGAGATCCGCCCGCCATAGATCATGCGGGCGAGAATGTCCTGGCCGAGATCGTCGGTGCCGAACGGGTGCGCCAGCGACGGCCCTTGAAGTCCGGCGGTGATGTCGATGTCGTTGATGGCGACGCGCCAGACGAACGGGCCCAGCACGACGGCGAGGATCAGGACCAGCAGCAGCACGGCGCTGACGGTCGCCGGCCGGTGCCGGCGATAACGCCGCCAGGTCTCCCGCCACGGCGAATAGGTGCGCCGCTCAGCGGAAGGAGATGCGAGGGTCAAGCCAGCCATACAGCACATCCGCGATCAGGTTGAACATCACGACAAGACAGGCGAACACGAACGTCACCGCCATGATGACGGGCGTATCATTGGCGAGGATCGCGGAAATCAGCAGCGAGCCGATGCCCGGGATACGAAAGATCTGCTCGGTGACGATGGCGCCGCCGAACACCGCCGG
>JAQSDT010000173.1 GCA_029946075.1 bacterium
TGATGATGAAGGCCGGAAAGTCCTCGACCTCGATGCGCCAGATCGCTTCCATGCCGAGTTCGGGATATTCCAGCACCTCGACCTTCTTGATGCAGTGCTTCGCAAGGTTCGCCGCAGCGCCGCCGATCGAGCCGAGATAGAAGCCGCGATGCTTCTTGCAGGCCTCGCGCACCGCGACCGCGCGGTTGCCCTTGGCCACCATCACCATCGAACCGCCCGCCGCCTGGAACTGGTCGACGAAGGAGTCCATGCGCCCTGCCGTGGTCGGACCGAACGCACCGGAGGCATAACCGTCGGGCGTCTTGGCGGGACCGGCGTAATACACCGGGTGGTTCTTGAAATAATCCGGCAGCGGCTCGCCGCGCTCCAGCCGCTCGCGCAACTTGGCGTGCGCGGAGTCGCGCGCGACGATCATGGTGCCGGTCATCGAGACGCGGGTCTTGATCGGATATTGCGACAGCGTCGCCAGAATTTCCTTCATCGGCTTGTTGAGGTCGATCTTGACGACCTCGCCGCCGAGCGACTGTTCGACCGCCGGCAGATACTGCGCCGGATTATGCTCGAGTTCTTCGAGATAGACGCCGTCCCTGGTGATCTTGCCGAGTACCTGGCGGTCCGCCGAACAGGAGACGCCGAGCCCGATCGGGAGCGACGCACCGTGGCGCGGCATCCGGATCACGCGCACGTCGTGGCAGAAATACTTGCCGCCGAACTGCGCGCCGACGCCGAGCGACTGCGTCATCTTCAGAATCTCCTGCTCCATCTCCAGATCGCGGAACGCGTTGCCGTCGGCCGAGCCCTGGGTCGGCAGCGCATCGAGATAGCGCGCGGACGCCAGCTTCACGGTCTTCATGCAGAGCTCGGCGGACGTGCCGCCGATCACGATGGCCAGATGATAGGGCGGGCACGCTGCGGTGCCGAGCGTCAGGACCTTCTCCTTCAGGAACGCCAGAAGGCGGTCCTTCGTCAGGACCGACGGCGTCGCCTGGAACAGGAAACTCTTGTTGGCCGAACCGCCGCCTTTCGCCATGAACATGAACTTGTAGGCGTCATCGCCCTCGGCGTAGATCTCGCACTGCGCCGGCATGTTGTTGGCGGTGTTCTTTTCCTCGTACATCGTCAGCGGCGCGACCTGCGAGTAGCGCAGGTTACGGCGCAGATATGCGTCGCGCGCGCCTTCCGACAGCGCGGCTTCGTCGTCACCGTCGGTGATGACGTTGCAGCCCTTCTTGCCCATGATGATCGCGGTACCGGTGTCCTGGCACATCGGCAGCACGCCGCCGGCGGCGATATTGGCGTTCTTGAGGAAGTCGAACGCGACGAACTTGTCGTTGTCGCTGGCTTCCTTGTCGTCGAGAATATTGCGCAGCTGCTTCAGATGGCCCGGCCGCAGATAGTGGTTGATGTCGCCGAAGGCCGCTTCCGACAGCGCCCGCAGCGCCTCGCGCGACACCACCAGCATGTCCTTGCCGAGCACCTTCTCGACCCGCACGCCCTCGGTCGTCACCTTTTTGTAAGGCGTGGTGTCCGCGCCCAGCGGGAACAGCGGCGTGTGCTTGTAGGGGGGAACGGGCTTTTGCTCGGGAAAGGCGGTCGGGGCGTTCATGGGCAGGATCTCGGGTTGGATGCCGGCGGCGACCAACATGGCGCCGCAAAACCAGACCCGTTCTAAGCCCTTTTTGCCCAAAAGAAATAGCGCTTTGGTGCATGGGCACCCGCCATCCCCGGCAGCAGCGGCGGCCCTCCGCGCAGGCCTCGTCGGCCGCCGGCGGCCGCTGATTGAACCGTTCCGGAGGCTCGCCAGACAAACCGGAAATCCGATATTCTTCCAACCGATTGCGATTGAAAATGAACCCCGCCTCCACGCTGGCCGGCGCGATGCCCGCGCCCATCCGCGCGCCGCGTCTGCTCGGCCTGTATCTGCTTCTGATCCTGATGGCCGCCATCGAAGCCTTCGACGGGCTGTCGCATCTGCCGACCCTGTTCGGGGACATGTCGGAAATTCCCGGCCCCGGCCTCGGCGGCGCGATCATCAAGGCCTTCATCGCGGTGCATCCGGTGCTGGCGCTGACGGCGCTGGCGCTCGCTACCGCCGGCAGGCTGCGTTACGCCATCATCGCGCTCGGCGGCCTCATCCTGATGAACTGGCTGAACTACATGCCGTCGGTGGTGACGCACGGGCTCGATGTCGATGCCCTCAGCCTCGCCCAGATGATCGGATTTCCACTGATCGGGGCGTGCGCCATTGCGCTCGCCGCGCGCGACCGGCGGCTCGGCTTCGCCACCTTGCTGGTCTGCATCCCCACGCTGTTCAGCGCCGGGGCGGCGCTCGCCTTCGGGATCGGCGTGTTCCTCCACGGTTTCTGACAAGCACGTTGACATCTCTGCGCGGCCCTTGCAGGAAATCGGCGCGCGGGTTTCAATGACGCAAAGGGGGCAATCCATATGGCTTTGGGACTACGATTTCGCCGACCGACCCTGCTTGCCGCGACGCTGGCGCTGGCCGCCGCATTCCTCGCGTCGCCTGCGCGCGCCGATCGCTGCGAGGATACCGCCAAGGAACTGAAGGGTGCGATCGACGGCCTCAAGATCAGCGTCAACACCGGCAACATCATCTATCTGTCGCATCCGGCGGCCAGGGAACTTTCGCTGGGCTGCCGCGGCCGCAACTATGCCGTCGAGCTCTATGCCAAGGCCGACCGCAAACCGAAGCCGGAATTCTTCACGCTGATCGCATCCGCCGGCGCCATCATTTTCACCATTCCCAAGCAGGACGTCGCCACCGGCTCCTCGCGCTGCATCAAACGGATGGGAATCCTGCGCGGCGACAAGGTGTCGATGCGCTTCCGCCGCCTCAACATGGAATGCACGCGCACCAGGACCGAGGCTTCCATCGTGGTGACGCGCGGCAAGGACGAATAGTTCAGGCCGCTTCGCACAGCGCTCCCCGCGCAGCGCCGCTGGTATCCCTACATTTCTAACGAATTCAGTCGCATCACATTCACCATCGGCCGACATTGACGGCCGTGCGCGCAAATGCGCAATCCGAATTCACCAATCCTTCGTTTCAAACCGGCCAGTGTCGCAAGCAACCAAGAGGATGCTTTCGATGAACATCTCTGCTGTCGCCCCGCCGGTGGCGATCAAGGCCCCTGAAGTTTCAGCTGCGCCCGTCGCCGAGAATAAACCCGACGTGCAGAACGGCGCGCCCGCCGACGGCACCCGCACCGCGCAGCCGACGGTGTTGGCCGCGCTGCCGCCCGGACAGGGCACGCGGATCGACCAACTGGCCTGACGGCCAACGCTGCCGCGCGCGGCCTCGTTCAACGCCGCACGTTCGCCGAAAATTCGCGCCACCTTGCCGCGACAGCCAATACCGAACAATATGGTTCGGTAGTCGAAGGGGACGGTGGAACATGCCCGACAGCAAGACCTATACCGGCGGCTGCCATTGCGGCCAGGTGCGCTTCGAATGCACCAGCGACATGGCCATGGTCACAGCGTGCAACTGCTCGATCTGCACCAAGAAGGGCCTGCATTTCACCTTCCTCGACCCGAAGAGCTTTCAGCTTCGCGCCGGCGATGAGAGTTTGCGCGAATACCTCTTCAACAAGCACGCCATCCGCCATCAGCTCTGCATCGACTGCGGCGTCGACGTGTTCGCGCGCGGCACCAGGCCCGACGGATCAGATGTCGTGGCGCTGAACGTGGCCTGTATCGACGGCATCGAGCTGTCGAAGCTCGAGATGACGCCGATCGACGGCCGGAGCCGGTAAAACTCTCCCCGTCATGGCCGGGCTTGGCCCGGCCATCCACGTTCTTCGATCCACATAAGTCGTGGATGCCCGGGTCGCCTGCGCGAAGACGCGCTTCGCGCTTTTGCCCGGGCATGACGAAGAAAGAACAAGCGCTACTTATCCAGCACCTTGTACCTGCGAAATATCCCGTCCTCGTTGAACGCGATCCGCCGGTCGCTCGAAAGATAGTCCTTGATGTTCGGCCGCGCCGCGACGCGGTCGTGCAGATCGACGAGACCGGGAATCTTCCGCTCAAACGCCTTCATGCGTCGCGGGAAAGCGTAGCGCAGGCCTTCGACGATCTGAAACAGCGACAGGTCGACATAGGTGAGACGGCGACCGGTGACGTATTTCCCGCCATTGGCGGCCAGCAGCGCCTCGAAATAACTGAGATATTTCGGCACGCGCGCCTTCCAGAATTCTTCCGTGCGCCTTTTTGCCGCCGGCTTCTGCTCCTCGTAATACAGCGAGGGCCCGAGCGGATGATGGGTGTCGTGCACCTCGAGCACGAAATCCGTGATCGTGAGCTGCAGCTGGTGCACCCACAATCGGCCGGCCTCCGCCTTCGGCGCGAGGCCATGGCGCGAGCCGAGATAGTGCAGGATGTTGGCGGTCTGCCCGATCACGAGCGAGCCGGCTTTCAGGAACGGCGGCGCGAATGGCGGCGTTCCCTTGCCCGCCTCCATCATGCGCATCATCGCACCGACGCCGTTGCCGCGGCGGGCCACATCGATATAGGCGGCGCCCGCCTCTTCCAGCGCGAGGCGGACATATTCGCCGCGGCCCTGAATGCTCGGCCAGTAATAGAGCTCGTATCGCATGCGTGCGCCTCCGGATGCCTGTCGGACATGCCTAACAAATCATTGCCGCGCCGGTTCGTCACGCCTTCCCGCACGCACGCGCTTACGGTTCCTCAACGGTATTTCGTATCGGCGCCGGTTCCCGCGCCCCCGGGCGCAACCGATTAACCCGCCCCCCGTAGCGTATCAGCAGGGGAAGACCGTCATGTCACACGCCACCACCTATGCTTTTGCGTACCACCAGTTGCTGGTGGCGATCGCAGGTTCGGTGTGCCTGTTCGGCACCTGGGTCGGCATGCGCCATTTCGCCCGTGCCCGCGCCACGCAAGGCACCACGCGGATCGGCTGGCTCTTCATGGCCTCCGTCGGCACCGGGGCGGCGCTGTGGGCCTCGACCTTCATTTCGATCCTGGCGCTCGACCCCTCGCTGAATTCGGGCTTCGAGCCGATCGCTACCGCCGCCGTCCTCGTCATCGCGATCGTCGCCTGCCTGATCGGCTTCGAGATCGGCAGCCGCCATTTCACGCTGGCGCCGGAAGCCGGCGGGCTGGTGATGGGCGTCGGCATTCTCGCCATGCACTTTATCGCCTTCAGGGGATGGCGCATCGCCGGCCATTTCGAATGGAACGCGATCGGGCTCGGCCTCACCTTCCTGCTCGGTCTCAGCCTCTCGGCGCTCGCGGTCAACCGCGCCAACCGCCCGGTGACGCGCTGGTGCCGCCACGGCGCCGCGATCGTGCTGGCCTTCATGATCTGCGTGATGCACTACGCGCTGACGGTCTCGACCTCGGCGATGCCGGATACTTCGATCGTACTGCCGTCCTACCTCATCCCCGCGCATGTCCTCGGCCTCGCCGTGGTCGGCGCGGTGCTGCTGGTGATGGGCTCGGGCTTCTCGACCTACATCATCGACCTGAAGGTGCGCACGGAATCGGCCGACCGCATCCACCAGCTTTCGTTCAACGACACCATGACCGGCCTGCCGAACCGCATCGCCTTCAACGAGCGGCTGTCGTTCGATGCCGCGGAAGCCCATGAGAAGGCTCACAAGCTGGCGGCGTTCTCGATCGATCTCGACGGCTTCAAGGACGTCAACGACGTGTTCGGCCATGGCGCCGGCGATCTGCTGCTGATCGAAGTCGCCGACCGCATGCGAAAAATTCTCGGCCCCGGTGAGTTTCTGGCCCGCCAGAGCGGCGACGAGTTTTTGGGCCTGCAGATGTCCGGCAATCAGCCGCACGATGCCCAGGCCTTCGCCGAGCGCGTTTCAGCCGTGTTCGCACAGCCCTTCCAGGTCCAGGACCAGCAGGTTACCC
>JAQSDT010000174.1 GCA_029946075.1 bacterium
TGCCTGGCCAGTTGATCCGCGGCGGGCAGGATGTTGGCGGCTGCGGTCTCGTACTCGGCCAGGAACTGCGGCGCCGAAGTCAGCAAATAGGCGCGCGTGGCGCTTTCGGCGCGGCGGATTTCCAGCAACAGGTTGGACAGCTGGCCTTCGACCTCGACGGTGTGCACCACGAGCCGGTTGTGATCGAGCGCCTTGTTGACGAGGTGCACCGAGCTGAGGCTGACCGCGGCCAGCACCAGAAAGCCCGCCGACAACAGCAGGATTTGCCACACAGCGCGCCGGCGCTGAGCTTCAGCCGTCACAATAATCTCGTGTCATGAAAAAACGGAACAAGCTGCCCTGGCGGAAACGACCCCAACGCTCCTTAACGCGCGGGGTTTCGTTCGGTTCCGTGGTTCAGCCAGCAAAATCGCAAGACACCCCCATGCACCGCAGGGGGAGTGCGAGGCTTTGGCGAAATCAGGGGGTCTTGCCCTCGGCCGGCTGGCCGGCGAGGTACTGTTCCAGCCAGTGGATATGGTAGTCGCCGTCGATGATGCCGGGCTCCCGCACCAGCGCCCGGAACAGCGGCAAGGTGGTCTCGATGCCCTCGACCACCATTTCGTCCAGCGCCCGGCGCAACCGCATCAGGCATTCGGCGCGGGTCTTGCCGTGGACGATCAGCTTGCCGACCAGCGAGTCGTAATAGGGCGGGATGACGTAGCCCTGATAGACGGCGGAATCGATGCGCACGCCGAGGCCGCCCGGTGGATGATACTGGGTGATCTTGCCGGGCGACGGGCGGAAGGTCTGCGGGTTCTCCGCGTTGACGCGGCATTCGATGGCGTGGCCGATGATCGCGATGTCTTGCTGCCGGGCCGGCAGTTCGCCGCCGGCGGCGATGCGGATCTGCTCGAGCACGAGGTCGATGTCGGTGATGCTTTCGGTGACGGGATGCTCGACCTGGATGCGGGTGTTCATTTCGATGAAATAGAACTCGCCGTCCTCGTAGAGGAATTCGATGGTGCCGACGCCGAGATACTTCATGTCCCGCATCGCCTTGGCGCAGGTCTCGCCGATTTTCGCGCGCGCTGCGGCGGTCAGAACCGGCGAGGGCCCTTCTTCCCAGACCTTCTGATGGCGGCGCTGCAGCGAACAGTCGCGCTCGCCGAGATGGATCGCGCCGCCGCGGCCGTCGCCGAGGATCTGGATTTCGATGTGGCGCGGCTTCTGCAGATACTTTTCGAGATAGACCGAGGCGTCGCCGAATGCCGACTTGGCCTCGTTGGAGGCGGTCGAGAGCGCCATCATCAAATCTTCGGCGGTATGCGCGACCTTCATGCCGCGTCCGCCGCCGCCGGCGGCAGCTTTCACCAGCACCGGAAAGCCGATCGACTTGCCGATCGCCATGGCGTCGTCTTCGGCCGAAACCGCGCCGTCGGAGCCGGGCACCACCGGGATGCCGAGGCGCTTGGCGGTCTTCTTGGCTTCGATCTTGTCGCCCATCAGGCGGATGTGTTCGGCCTTTGGGCCGATGAAGTGCAGATTGTGCTCGCCGAGGATTTCGGCGAACCGGGCATTCTCCGACAGAAAACCGTAGCCGGGATGCACGGCGTCGGCGCCGGTGATCTCGCAGGCCGCGAGCAGCGCCGGGATGTTGAGATAGGAATCCTTCGAGGGCGGCGGCCCGATACAGACGCTCTCGTCGGCGAGGCGCACATGCATGGCGTCGGCGTCGGCGGTGGAATGCACGGCAACGGTGGAGATGCCGAGTTCCTTGCACGCGCGCAGCACGCGGAGCGCGATCTCGCCGCGATTGGCTATGAGAATCTTGTCGAACATCGCAGCGCCTGACGTTGGCCGGTCTTATTCAATGATCACGAGCGGCTCGCCGAATTCGACCGGCTGGCCGTCGTCGACGAGGAGTTGCGTTACCGTGCCCGCGCGCGGCGACGGAATCTGGTTCATCGTCTTCATCGCTTCGATGATGAGCAGGGTCTGCCCGGCCGAGACCTTGCTGCCGACCTCGATGAACGGCTTGGCGCCGGGCTCGGGCGACCAGTAGGCCGTGCCGACCATCGGCGAGGGCACGACGCCGGGGTGCTTGGCCAGATCAGCGGCTGCCGCAGGCGCGGCCGCGACAGGCGCGGCAATGGCTGCTGCCGGCTGGTAGGACGCAGGGATGGCGGCGTTGACGCTGACGTTGCGGGCGACGCGGACCCGAAGGCCGGAACGCTCGATCTCGATTTCGGTGAGGCTGGTCTCGTCAAGCAGCATCGCAAGTTCGCGAATGAGCACGCTGTCGGCGCTCCCGGAACTCGTCCTGGGGGGGGCCTTCGAAGCTGGCTTCGAAGATGCGGCTGCTTTTTTGTCGGGCTGGCGCGCCATGCTGTTGATCCGGAATTCTCGATGTGGGTGACGCGTGAAGCGTCAGGTTCTGAAGGTCAGGCGAACAGATCAGTTCTTGTCAGTTCTTGTCAGTTCTTGGCCTTGGCGCCGAGCTTGGCGGCAAGACCGTTGATGGCGAGGCGGTAACCGTCGATACCGAAACCGCACAGCGAGGCGAAGGCGGCCATGGCCGTATAGGAATGGTGCCGGAAACTCTCGCGGGCGTGGATATTGCTGATGTGCACCTCGACGGTGGGAATCTTCACCGCGACCAGTGCATCGTGCAGCGCGATCGAGGTGTGCGAATAGCCGCCGGCGTTGATGATGATGCCGGCCGCCTTCTTCGCATGCGCCTCGTGGATGAAATCGATCAACTCGCCCTCGCGGTTGGACTGGCGGCAATCGGCTTTGAAGCCGAACTGCGCGGCCGTATCGACGCACAGCTTCTCGACGTCGGCGAGCCTGGCGTGGCCATAGGTCTCGGGCTCGCGGATCCCCAGCATGTTGAGGTTGGGGCCGTTGAGCACATAAATCGTCGCGGGAGAGGCGTCGGCCATTCCTGGAGCTATCCAAATCCGGTGATCGGGGCGAAGAGGTCGCGGGGTTATAGGTAACAACGCGGCCAGAGGGAAGCCTCGGGGCCTGCCACCGGTTGGCCCAAATGCCTCATCCGGTTCGTAAAAACCCCGATGGAACCTACGGAAATCATTGATTAACCATTATTTCGTTCGGGCGTTCCGAAACGCAAAAGGGGAGCGGGCATCGCAGCCCGCCCCCCAGCTTTGTCGCCTCGAAGGCCGTTAGCCCTCGATGATGTAGACGATCTCATGCGTCTGCGGACGAACGATCACGTAGCGGCCCTTGACCAGGATCACTTCATAGCCGCGCCATTCCGGATAGATTTCGACGATCCGGGGCGGAAGCGGGTGGTAGCGCACACCGGCCGGAATCACCGTGCCGACCGAAATGTTGAAGTTCACATTGGTGGTTTCCTGGATCTTCTCGGAGCGAATGGCCGAGACGATCTGGGGGCGCTTTTCCGCAGGCGGAGCGACGGTGGCCGACGTTGCGGCGTTGCCCGTCGTGGTCTGCGACCTGGCCTCGCTCGCAGCGGTTCCCGACCTGGTGTCGGTCGTGGTGGTGCCAGACGTCGTACCTTGGGCGTTGGTGGTGCCGGGCTTGGCGTCACGGCCCTCGGCCTTCATGTCCTTGCCGCCCTTCATGCCGCCCTTGGTGCTGTCGTCAGAGCTTATGCTCTTGGACTTTTCACCCTGCATGCGGTTGTCCTGAGCGCTCTTGGCCGGAGCCATCTTGCTGTCGGGCTTGTCGGACGATTCCGCGCCCTTCACAGAAGGTTCTGCGCCCTTCATTCCGGATGCGCCGTCGCGATGCATCGCGCTGCCGGGCGCACCAGCGCCGGACGGCGGCGCGCTCTGCTGCGCCGTGGAACCCGCGCCGCCGGAGTCGCGGCCCATCGTGCCCTGTGCACTGGCAAGACCGGTACCGGCGATCAACGCGGCCGTCGCGACCGAAATCAGAAAACGATTTGTCATTCGAAAGTCTCCTCACGTGTAAGCATTGCCCGCGCCGACAACGAAGGGAGTTGCCCGATGTTCCCGGCGATCGGAGGTTCCAGCGGATTTGTTTTGTGAACGCGTGATGAACCGCTGCGCGCAACAAAGCCGCAAACAAAAAGGCCGGCTGTTGAGCCGGCCCTTTGCTTGAAGTGAGAAGCAAGTAAGAGGATTCAGCAGGTCGCCTTGCCGCAACGCGCGATGCTGATCTTTTCCTTCAGCGCCTCGGCGCCCACCGCACCGATCACGACCTGCTTGCCGATCACGTAGCTCGGGGTGCCGTTCATGCCCATGGCCTCGGCGAGCTTCATGTTCTCCTCGAGCGTGTTGCGCACTTCGGCGCTGGTGAGATCCTTTTCCAGCTTGGCCATGTCGAGGCCGACTTCCCTGGCCACCGCCATCGCGCGCGCCTTGTCGGCAGCGCCGCGGCCGGTGAGCAGCTTCTGGTGGAAGTCGAGATATTTCTTGCCGGTGGGATCCTGCATCCGCACGGCAACGCCAACCTGCGCGGCCTCGACCGAGCCGGCGCTCAGCACCGGGAATTCCTTCAGCACGACCTTGAGCTTCGGGTCGGCCTTCATCAGCTCCATCATGTCGAGCATCGCGCGCTTGCAGTAGCCGCAATTGTAATCGAAGAACTCGACGAAGGTGACGTCGCCGTCCTTGTTGCCGAGCGTGACGTTGCGCGGCGAGTTGAAGATCGCGTCCGCATTCCTGGCAACGCCAGCCTCGTGCCTGGCAGCTTCGGCTGCGGCCTGGCGCTTGCTGAGCTCGGTCATCGCCTCCTCGAGCACCTCGGGATGGGCGATCAGGTACTCACGCACGATCTTCTGGATGTCGCCGCGCTGAATATCCGAGAAGCTCTGGGCGGAGGCGGGGAGCGGCGCAGCGCCAAGCGCGAGCGCAAACAGCGCGGGAGCGAGAAAACGGAGGGAGGGCATCAGTAAATCCTTTGCGGCGAGTTTCCCGGTCGATTTCCAAACATCGGCTCTGGAAATACGTGGGCGGCTGACAGGGGTTGTAGCCGAATTCGATTTATTTCGGGTTGCGCTAGTTCTGGCCGGGGAACGGCTTGGTGTTCACAATATCGTCAGCCTTGACCCATCCTGGCGTTCCGACCGCAAAGCGGGTCTTGGCGCGGGACGCGAGGTCGCGGGCGGTCTTGCTGTCGCCGCGAAGGTAGGCGGCCTGGGCCGAGGCGAGGTCGGCCTGCGCGTAGTCTCCCTTGCGGCCATAGGCCATGGCGAGCTGCATGTAGCCGATCGGCGCTTCGGTCTCGCGCGCGACGGCGGCGCGCAGAATCGCGATCGCCTCGTCGGTTTGGGCCGGATTGTTGGCGGCCACCAGCGCCTGCCCGAGTAACATCTCGATGAGCGGGGTGTTATTGGAGAGCTGCACCGCCTTGCGCAGCGGCGCAATCGCCTCGACCGGCTTGCCGCCCTCGAGCAGCGCCTGGCCACGCACTTCGTAGAAGTAGGGATTGTTCGGCTGCAGTGCGATCAGCGCATCGATCTGGGCGATCGCGCTGCGCAGGTCGCCGTGCCGGTAGGTTGCAATGGCGTGCGCATAGCGGGCCGGCAGGCTGGTGTTGGACATCGGATAGCGCCGGTAGAGGGTGTCCTGCCGCTCCATGTAGGCGGAAATCTTGGCACGGACCATGTCGTGACGCAGCTGCAGGGCAGGGTCGTCCTTCTTGTCCCAGTACGGACTGGAGCGCGCCAGTTCTTCCAGCGCAGCGACACGCTGCGCCGGCATCGGATGCGACTGGACGTAAGGGTCGGCGCCGCGCGCGGCGAACAGGGCTTCTTCGGTAAAGCGCTTGAAGGTCTCGTACATGCCCTTGGCCGACTGGCCGGTGGCGGCCAGATACTTCACTCCGGCGCGGTCGGCGTTCTCCTCCTGCTGGCGCACATAGGAGAGCAAATTTCGCCGGATCATTTCATTGGGGGCGGAGAAC
>JAQSDT010000175.1 GCA_029946075.1 bacterium
AGCGGAATGGCGCGGGTGACGTAAGAGCGGATATCGGCCTCGGAAGGCAGGATGTCCGACAGGCCGGGCTTCAGCAGCACATCGTCGAACGTGAAGGCTTCGCGGATAGCCTGAAGTCCCTGCGCCATTTGCCAACTCCTTCTCGCGGCAATCCGCCGCGTTCAGTTCTTGTGGATGAACGCCGTCTTCGGCGATGCTACCGGCATCACCGTCGAATCGGAGCCCATCGGTGGGGTTGACGGCGGTCGATAGCATGGCCGAACGCCGAATCAAAGCGTTTGGCTGATATGCACAGGTTTTTCGAAAAACCTTTGCCGTATGAGAGGTCTAGCGGCCGTATCCGGGCGGCGGACCGTGCTGGCGGATCGCCTCCACCACCTCGCGGTGCCGCCGGTCCTCCCGCTTCATATAAACCACGATCAGCGCATGCGCCGACGGCACCATCAGCAAGACGTGGAAAATCAGGCCGAAAACCAGGCAAAACACGATCAGGACCACGTTGAAGATGGCCGAGAACGGCTGCCCGTTGAACAGCAGGCCGAGCGGCGGCAGCAAGGCAGCGAGCACGTAGATCATGCGGACCTCCAGCGGCTGGCGCGGTGCATACCAGCTTCACGCGTGATTTAGGCGATCCCGGCGGTTCTGCAATGGCCTCTGTGACAGCGGGATGATACAGCGCAACCACCCGCCTCTTCTTTCCGGTCCGCTGGATTCGATGAACAAAGAACGCATCATCCCGCTCATCGTGGCGACCGCCCTGTTCATGGAAAACATGGACTCGACGGTGATCGCCACCTCGCTGCCGGCGATCGCGTCCGATATCGGCACCAGCCCGCTGACGCTGAAACTCGCGATCACCTCCTACCTGCTCTCGCTCGCCGTGTTCATTCCGGCCAGCGGCTGGACCGCCGACCGGTTCGGCGCGCGGATGGTGTTCTCGATTGCGATCGCCGTGTTCATGGTGGGATCGATCGGCTGTGCGCTGTCGCAGAATGTCACCCATTTCGTCATCGCCCGCATCCTGCAGGGCATGGGCGGCGCGATGATGACGCCGGTCGGACGGCTGGTGCTGCTGCGCTCGATCGACAAGAGCGCCCTGGTCAACGCCATGACATGGGTAACCGTGCCGGCGCTGATCGGCCCGGTGATCGGCCCGCCGCTCGGCGGCTTCATCACCACCTACGCCTCCTGGCACTGGATCTTCCTGATCAACATCCCGATCGGCCTGCTCGGCATCTTCATGGCGATAAAGTACATCGACCCGATCAAGAGCACCGATCCCGAGCGCTTCGATCTCTACGGGTTGGTGCTGGCCGGCATCGGCCTTGCCGGCATCGCCTTCGGCCTGTCGGTGGCCGGCCTCAATCTGCTGCCGTGGCCGATCGTCGCCGGACTCGTCGCGATCGGTTCGATCTCGATGACGCTTTATGTGATGCACGCCAACCGCACCGGCTCGCCGGTGCTGGATTTCTCGCTGCTGCGGCTGCCGACGATGCGCGCCAGCATCATCGGCGGTTTCCTGTTCCGGCTCGGCATCGGCGCGCTGCCGTTCCTGCTGCCGCTGCTGATGCAGGAAGGCTTTGGGCTGACGCCGTTCCAGTCCGGCCTCGTCACGTTTGCCTCCGCCGTCGGCGCGATGGGAATGAAGACGCTGGCCGCACGCATCATCCGCACCTTCGGCTTCCGCAACATGATGACGGTGAATGCCGTCGTCAGCTCGGTATTCCTCGCCGCCTGCGCGCTGTTCACGATCACGACGCCGCTGCTGCTGATTTTCATCATCCTGGTCGTCGGCGGTTTCTTCCGCTCGCTGCAGTTCACCGCGATCAACACCGTCGCCTATGCCGAGGTGGAACCGGCGCAGATGAGCCGTGCCACGACGCTGGTTTCCGTCAACCAGCAACTGGCGATTTCCGCGGGCGTTGCGATCGGCGCGTTCTCGGTGGAATCGACGATGCTCTACCAGCACGTCACGGAACTGAACGCCGGCGTGTTCCCGCCGTCGTTCCTCGTGGTCGCCGTCATCTCGGCGGTGTCGGCCTACTTCTTCTGGCAGATGCCCGACGATGCCGGTCACGAAATCTCGGGCCGCAAGGCGGTGGAAATTTCCAGCCGCAAGGGCGCGGAAAAGGCGGCGACCAAGGCCGCCAGCGAAGGCACCGACGACGCGCGCGACCAGCGGCTGGGTTAGGCACGCGCTTGCAATGTGACCCCCGTCACGGCAAGCGCCAGGCGCATCGCGTATCCCTGATGTCACGGATGGCGGGAATGATCCCGCACCAACACAGATGGGAGACGACAATGACCAAGTTCAAGACCTCGGATCGTGACACCCTGTCGCTCGACGATGCGGCGCTGGAAACCGTGGCGGGCGGCGTGAAGGATGGTGGCTGCATTCCCGGACGTCCGACGCTGCCGACCTTCCCGACCAGCGGTTGGGTGTTCAAGGACATCTTCGCCAGGCCGACGCTCGGCACCTATCACTAACCGCACGAAGGAACGGGTGACGTCATGGAAAAGAACGAACTCTCCTTCGACGATCTGAACAAGGTAGCCGGCGGCATGCGATTTCCCGGACTGAAGGGTCCTCTGATTCCGCCGACGACCGGTCCGACGATGCCGACCTTCCCGGTCGAGAAGCCCCTGGTGTTCCTCGTCTGATCAATCACGGTATGAATGGAAAGGAGGCCGCAGCATTAGCGGCCTCTTTTTTGCTCGGCGTTATTCTTTGGGACCGCCGCGAAAGCCCATCGCCAGCACGTAGCGCTCGGACGAGTCCTTGCGGCTCGACGCCGGCTTCACATGGCGCACGGTGACAAAATCGCGCTTCAACTGCGTGACGAGTTCTGCATCGGCGCCGCTCTGAAAGGCTTTCGCCAGAAACGTTCCGCCGGGATTAAGCACATCGGCGGCAAAGGCGACCGCGGTTTCGATCAGGCCGACGATGCGCAACTGGTCGGTCTTGCGGTGGCCGGTGGTGTTCGGCGCCATGTCGGACATCACCACGTCGGCCTTGCCGCCCATCATCGCGATCAGCTTTTCGGGGGCGTCATCGGCCAGGAAATCGAGCTGCGCGAAGCTGACGCCGGGGACTTCCGGCATCTCCAGCAGGTCGATCGCGATCACCTTGCCCTTGCCGCTGACCGCGCCGACGCGTTTGGCCGCGATCTGGCTCCAGCCGCCGGGGGCGGCGCCGAGATCGATCACGGAGATGCCATGCTTGAGGAACCGGTGCTTGTCGTCGATTTCGATCAGCTTGTAGGCCGCACGCGAGCGGTAGCCGTCCTTCTTGGCCTGCGCCACATAGGGATCGTTGAGCTGCCGCTCCAGCCAGAGCTTTGACGACAGCTTGCGCTTGCCGGCGCTCTTGACCGTGACGTGCAACCGTCCGGTGGTGTCCTTGGCCATGTCGATTTCCGTTGTCATTCCGGGATGGTCCGAAGGACCAGACCTCAGGGGTGCAATTGCACCCCCGGGGAATCTCGAGATTCCGGGCTCGATGCTTCGCATCGCCCCGGAGTGACGTCTAGCTTATTCGAAGCGCGCCGTCCTCGCGCATCATTTCGACCAGCATACCCTCGCGGAGGCCGCGGTCGGCGACCCGCAGGCGCGGCAGCGGGAAGGCGTCGCGGATGGCGTCCAGAATGGCGCAGCCGGCCAGCACCAGGTCGGCACGTTCGACGCTGATGCAGTTGTTGTTGGCGCGTTCCTGGTAGGTCATGCCGAGCAGCCGCTGGATCACGGCGGTGACGTCGGAACTGTTCATCCAGATGCCGTCGATGCGGCGGCGGTCGTAGCGCGCCAGGTTGAGGTGGATGCCTGCCAGCGTGGTCACCGTGCCCGAGGTGCCCAGCATGTGCATGTCGCGCAAATCGGCGGCGTTCTCGGCCGCGAACGGGGCGACGTGCTGCGCCACATCCTGCACCATCCGTGCATAGGATTCGGCCGTCACGTCCCGGCCGCCGAACTGTTCGGCCAGCGTGACGACGCCGAGCGGGATCGACATCCAGGCCTTGATCCGCGGCGGCGCGTCGAGCTGCTCCGGATCGCGCTCGATCCGCACCAGTTCGGTGGAACCGCCGCCGATATCGAACAGGATCGCACCCCGGCCCCGGGGGTCGAGCAGCGGCGAGCAGCCGATCACAGCCAGCGTCGCCTCGGTCTCGCGGTCGATCACCTCGAGCCGGATGCCGGTCTCCCTGGCGACGCGGGCGCGAAACTCGTCGGCATTGGCCGCCGCGCGGCAGGCCTCGGTCGCGATCAGCCGCAGGCGCCTGGCCCGGCGGTAGCGGATCTTGTCGCTGCAGATGCTGAGGGCTGCGATGGCGCGATCGATCGCGACCTCGCTGATGGACCCGGTCGCGGAGATACCCTCGCCGAGGCGAATGATCCGCGAAAACGAATCGACCACGCGAAAGCTCTCGCCGGCGGGGCTGGCGATCAGGAGCCGGCAATTGTTGGTGCCGAGGTCGAGCGCGGCGTAGACACCGTTCGAGGTGTCCGCCGCAACCGATCCAGCCGGGCTCTCGCGGGCCGAAAGGCCATCGCGCAGCCGCGTTTCCTCGTTCATCAAAACTGTCTTTCCGCGGGCCGCAGCGGGCCGCCGAAGCAATTGCTTGTTCACAGAAACTTTAGCAGCGCCAAGGAGGTAAGCAACAACCCATCACATAGGACTATGCCCAATCAGGCGTTGTCGCTGACGCTGCAGTGCGTTATCCAGCGAGAACCCGCCAAAGGCCTAAAAACCAAGCATTTCAGGTACCTTCCGATGCAAGACCGCACGTCGCCCGCCTCCCTCGACAATGCTATCGCACTGCAAAAATACGGGGTCGGACAGCCCGTACGCCGCAAGGAGGACGACACGCTGGTCCGCGGCAAGGGCAAATACACCGACGACTTCTCCCTGCCCGGCCAGGCCTACTGCTTCATGGTCCGCTCCAGCCATGCCCACGGGATCATCAAGGGAATCGACACCGCGGCCGCCAGGGCGATGCCGGGCGTGCTCGGCGTCTGGACCGGCACGGACCTCGCCGCCGCCGGCTACAATCCCTTCACCTGCGGCCTGCCGCTGAAGAGCCGCGACGGTTCGCCGCTGCTGCAGACCAACCGCATGGCGCTGCCGACCGACAAGGTGCGCTTCGTCGGCGATCCCGTCGCCTTCGTCGTGGCGGAAACGCTGGCGCAGGCCCGCGATGCGGCGGAAGCCGTCGAACTCGACATCGAGGCCCTGCCCGCCGTGACGGATGCGGCGGATGCCGCCAAGCCCGGCGCGCCGCTGCTCTACGATCACATCCCGGGCAATGTCGCGCTCGACTATCACTATGGCGACACCGCCAAGATCGATGCGGCGTTCGCCAGCGCCGCGCACGTCACCAAGCTCGATATCGTCAATACCCGCGTCGCCGTGGTGTCGATGGAGCCGCGCGTGGCGCTTGCCGCCTACGACAAGGCATCCGGACGCTTCACGCTGCAGGTGCCGACACAGGGCGTTGCCGGCAACAAGGCCGGGTTTGCCAAGATTCTGAACGTGCCGACCGACAAGGTCCGGATTCTCACCGCCAATGTCGGTGGCTCCTTCGGCATGAAGAACATGAACTATCCCGAATACACCTGCATCGCGCATGCGGCGAAGCTACTGGGTCGCCCGGTGAAATGGACCGACGAACGCTCGACCAGTTTCCTGTCCGACAGCCAGGGCCGCGCGCAGCTGATCCACGCCGAACTGGCGCTCGATACCGAAGGCAAGTTCCTCGCCGTGCGGCTGCAGGGCTACGGCAATCTCGGCGCCTACATCACCGGCGTCGCGCCGGGGCCGCTGTCGCTCAACACCGGCAAGAACCTGGCCAGCGTCTATCGCACGCCGCTGCTTGGCGTCGACATCAAGACGGTTTTGACCA
>JAQSDT010000176.1 GCA_029946075.1 bacterium
AACTCTGTATCCGCCGCCCGGTCATGACGACGCTGATCACGGCGTCGATCATCGCGTTCGGCGTGTTCGGTTTTCGCCTGTTGCCGGTCTCAGCGCTGCCGCGCGTCGACTTCCCGACCATCGCGGTGACTGCGACCCTGCCGGGCGCCAGCGCCGACACCATGGCAGCTTCAGTCGCCGGGGTCATCGAGCGGCAGCTTTCGACCATCGCCGGCATCTCCTCGATGTCGTCGAACTCGTCGCAGGGCACCAGCGTCATCACCATTCAGTTCGACCTCAATCGCAGCATCGACGCCGCGGCGCTCGACGTGCAGACCGCGCTGACGATCG
The DNA here is from genome assembly GCA_029946075.1 of bacterium. Taxonomy (GTDB): domain Bacteria; phylum Pseudomonadota; class Alphaproteobacteria; order Rhizobiales; family Xanthobacteraceae; genus Bradyrhizobium. Next base: position 331 of record JAQSDT010000176.1, read on the forward strand.
CGCAGCGGCGGTTGCCGATCGAAATGAAGATCCCGCCGAGCTTCCGGAAAGTGAATCCGGCCGAGTTTCCGGTACTGTTCGTGGTGCTCGGTTCGTCCACGCTACCGCTGTCCACCGTCAACGAATATGCCGAGATCACCATTGGCCAGACCGTGTCGCAGATTCCGGGTGTCGCCCAGGTCAGCGTCTACGGCGCGCAGAAATTCGCCATTCGTGTGCAGGCCGACCCGGAAGCCGCCGCGGCGCGCGGGCTGTCGCTCGAAGACATCCGTAACGCGGTTTCGGCCGCCAACTCCTCGACCCCGGTCGGCACGCTGAACGGGCCGAAGCAGGACGTTGCCTTGCAGGCCTCGGGTCAGATGGACAAGGCGATCGACTATCGCCAAATCGTTGTCAAATATATCAATGGCGCTCCTGTTAAGCTCGACGAGGTCGCGCGGATCTACGACAGCGTCGAGAACGACAAGATCGCAAGCTGGCTGAACGGCGACCGCTCCATCGTGCTCGGAATCCAGAAGCAGCCCGACGCCAATACCGTGGCGGTGGTGGATTCGATCCTGGCCAAATTGCCAACGCTGCGGGCGCAGACACCTCCGTCGGTGTCGATCAATGTCCTGATGGACCGTTCCGTATCCATCCGTCAGGCGGTGGCCGACGTCGAGGAGACTCTGCTGATCGCGATCGGGCTGGTCATTCTGGTGATCTTCCTGTTCCTGCGTTCGGCGTCCGCGACCTTCATTCCGGCGCTGGCGGTTCCGATCTCGCTGTTCGGCACCTGCGCGGTGATGTACGTGCTTGACTACTCCATCAACAATATGACGCTGCTGGCGCTGACGCTCTCGGTCGGGTTCGTGGTCGACGACGCCATCGTGATGCTGGAAAACATCGTCCGCCACATTGAGCAGGGCATGCGGCCTTTCGAGGCGGCGCTGAAGGGCGCGCGCGAGATCGGCTTTACCATCATCTCGATCACTTTCTCGCTGATTGCGGTGTTCATCCCGGTGCTGCTGATGGGCGGTATCGTCGGCCGCGTGTTCCGCGAATTCGCGGTTACGGTATCGGTCGCGATCATCGTCTCCGGTTTCGTGTCGCTGACGCTGACACCGATGCTGTGCGCGCGCGTGTTGCGGGCCCACGACGCAGCAAAAAAGCCGAATATCGTGCTTCGCGCCTTCGAGGCGATGTTCGAATCCTGGCTCCGTGCCTATGAATGGACGCTCGACTGGGTGCTGGCGCGGAAAGCCCTGATGCTGATGGTGACGCTGGCCACCCTGGGCGGTACCGTCTACCTCTACATGATCGTGCCGAAGGGCTTCTTCCCGCAGGAAGACACCGGCTTCCTGATCGGCGTGACCGAGGCTGCCACGGATACCTCGTTCGAGGCGATGAAGGAGCGGCAACAGGCGCTGGTTGAGGTGCTGCAGTCTGATCCCGCGATCGAATACATCAATTCCACGGTGGGCGCTGGCGGGCCCAACACCACGGCCAACTACGGCCGTCTGTTCATCGCGCTGAAGCCGAAAAAGCAACGCGACAATCTCAGCGCGATCATCGGACGGCTGCGCGGCAAGGCCCGCCAGATTGCGGGCATGCAGGCGTTCTTCCAGCCGATCCAGAACCTCAATATCGGGGGGAGGATTTCGAAGAGCCAGTACCAGTATGTGATGCAGAGCGGCGATACCGAATCGTTGTACCGGCTGGCGCCGGAAATCCGCGACAAGATCGAGAAGCTGCCGGGCCTGCTCGACGTCACCACCGACCTCTACATCAAGAATCCGCAGATGACGGTCGATATCGACCGCGAGAAGGCCGCGGTTTACGGCGTAACCGTCGAGCAGGTCCGCAACCAGCTCTACAACGCTTATGGTTCGCGCCAGGTCGGCACCATCTACATGCCGTCGAACGACTACCAGATCATCCTGGAAGTGCAGCCGCAGTTCCGCGTCGATCCGTCGGACCTGTCCAAGCTCTACATGAAGACCCAGAACAACGTCACCATCCCGCTGTCGGCGGTGGCGAAGCTGGTGCCGACGGTCGGGCCGCTGCAGATCAACCACCAGGGCCAGCAGCCCGCAGTGACGATCTCGTTCAACCTCGCGCCTGGTTATTCGCTGGGTTATGCGGTCGACAAGATCACCGAGCTCGAGGCGGCCTCGAACCTGCCGGCGACGATTGCGACCGGGTTCTCCGGCACGGCGCAGGTGTTCCAGGATTCGCTGCGCGGGCAGGGCGTCCTGATCCTCGCCGCCGTGTTCGCCGCTTTCGTCATTCTCGGCATCCTCTACGAAAGCTTCATTCACCCGATCACGATCATTTCAGGCCTGCCGTCGGCCGGCATCGGCGCCATCCTGACGCTGATGCTGTTCGGCATGGAAATGTCCGTGATCGCCATGATCGGCATCGTGATGCTGGTCGGCATCGTCAAGAAGAACGCCATCATGATGGTGGACTTCGCACTGGAGCGGCGCCGCGTCGGCCTCAGCGCCGAGCACGCCATCCGGGAAGCGGCGCTGCTGCGCTTCCGCCCGATCATGATGACGACGTTCGCCGCGATCTTCGGCACGCTGCCCATTGCATTGGGTACCGGCGCCGGCGCCGAACTGCGTCAGCCGCTCGGCATCGCCGTCGTCGGCGGTCTCTGCCTGTCGCAAATGCTGACGCTGTACATCACACCGGTCATCTACATCTATCTCGACCGCGTCGACCGCATGCTGCGGCGCAAGCTCGAACCGCAGCTCGAGGAGACCGGCGAGGGCGAGCGGCCGCACGTGGTCGCCGCCGAATGACGCTCCGAGGCCGGGTGCTGCGTTCGGCGTGGCGCAGCGCCATCCTGCTCGTGGCGTTCGCCGGCATCGCGGTAACCGTCGGCCCGTCCGGTGCGAACGAGCCGATCGAAATCTTCGACGCGCACATGCACTACAATTGGGAGCCAAAGCCCTATTACAGCGTCGACGAACTCGTCGCGCTGTTCAAAAAGCACCGCGTCACCGGCATCCTCTCGACCAGCCGCCCGAACGCCGGCACGCATGCGCTGATGGAAGCCAAGCCGCCGGGGCTGCAGATCGTCCCGTTCATCCGGCCCTACAAGGTGCGAGCCGACATCCAGACCTGGTTCGGCGATCCTTTCATCTTCGACCTGGTGCAGGAAGAATTCAAACGCGGTTATTTCCGCGGCATCGGCGAATTCCACATCTCGGGCCGCAACGCCGAAACCGAGTGGGTCAAGAAAACCGTCGATTTCGCCGTCGCCAATGATCTCTATCTGCATGCCCATGCCGATGACGTCGCCGTCGAAATCCTGATGAAGCACAATCCGCACGCCCGCATCATCTGGGCCCATACCGGCTTCGGGCTACCGACCGAGCGCGTTGCCGAGATGCTGGCGAAATATCCGAAGGTATGGGGCGAATTGTCCTACCGCGGCGGCATCGTCGGCGGCAGCGGCAAGCTGACGCCGGAATGGCGCGCGCTGTTCGAGCGTTTCCCCGACCGCTTCCTGCTCGGTTCGGACACCTGGATCAACGAGCGCTGGGAAAGCTACGGCGAGACCATGGCCGGCTACCGCGTCTGGCTCGCGCAACTGCCGCCGAAGATCGCCGCGCAAATCGCCCACGGCAATGCGCGGGCGCTGTTCGCAGCGGAGCGGTGAGGGCAGCTCTCAATCCGCGAACTGCCCCGCGGCCTTGATGATCGGCGCCCAGCGGTCGACTTCGCTGATCAGCTGCGCCTTCAGCGCTGCCGGCGTGGCCTGGTCCTGCGGGACGGGCTCGGTATTGATCTCGTTGAAGCGCTTGACGAGATCGGGATCGCGCAGGGCTTCCTGCAACGTCTTCGACAGTTTTTGCACGATGTCATCAGGCGTGCCCTTGGGCGCATAGATGCCGTGCCAGGCACCGACCTCAAAGCCCTTCAGGCCGGCCTCGTCGGCGGTCGGCAAATCAGGCATCGAGCCGAGGCGGGTCTTGGTGGTGATGGCATAGCTCTTGATCAGCTTGCCGGCGATCGGCGCCGTAGTGTTGGTGGTCTGGTCGCAGGAGAGGTCGATCTGCTTGCCGATCAGGTCGTTCATGATGGGGGCGTTGCCCTTGTAGGGCACGGTCAGGATTTCCTTGCCGACGGCGGTCATGAACAGCATGCCGCAGAGATGCGAGGCGGCGCCGAGACCCGCGTTTCCAAAGGTCATCTTGTCGCCGTTGGCCTTCATGTAGGTAATCAATTCGGCAAGGTTGTTCGGCGGCAAATCGGGGCGGCCAATGATCGTCATCGGCGCGTTGGTGACCAGACCGATCGGCGCGAACGCCGTCTTGGTGTCGTAGTTGAGCTTGCGGTACAGCGTCGCCGCCGTTGAAATCCCGATGTGATGGATCATCAGCGTGTAGCCGTCAGGGTCGGCGCGCGAAGTCCGCGTGGCGGCGATAGTGCCGCCGGCGCCGGTCGCGTTCTCGATCACGATGGTCTGACCCAGGATTTTCGACATCGACTGCGCGGTGACGCGCGCCACGGTGTCGGTGGCGCCGCCCGCGGCGAACGGCACCAGCAGCGTGATCGGCCGGCTCGGATAGGTCTGCGCGAACGCGGCGGAACTTGCCAAAGCGAATGCCATCGTGATGGCGGCTGTGGTCTTCTGCATATGCGCCTCTCCCGGAGTTGTTATGATTTGCGTCGCGGCCTTTGTGGCTCGCGTGGTGCGTCACACGTTCGAGCTATGGATCGCGTCCACGACCGCGTCGGTGACGTCCTTCGTCGTCGCGGTGCCGCCGACATCGGGCGTGATGATCCCGGCGCCCGTGACCGTCTCGACCGCGCGCATCAGCCGGGCCGAGGCTTCGGATTCGCCGAGATGATCCAGCATCTGCGATGCCGTCCAGAAACTAGCGACGGGGTTGGCGATGCCCTTGCCGGTGATGTCGAAGGCCGAACCATGGATCGGTTCGAACATCGAGGGGAAGCGCCGCTCCGGATCGATATTGGCGGTCGGCGCCACGCCGAGGCTCCCGGCCAGCGCGCCGGCGAGGTCCGACAGGATATCCGCGTGCAAATTGGTCGCGACGATGGTGTCGAGGCTCTGCGGCTTCAGCGTCATCCGCACCGTCATCGCGTCGACCAGCATCTTGTCCCAGGTCACGTCAGGGAATTCCTTCGACACTTCCTCGGCGATCTCGTCCCACATCACCATGCCGTGCCGTTGAGCATTGGACTTGGTGACGACGGTGAGGAACTTGCGCGGGCGCGACTGCGCGAGGCGGAAGGCGTAGCGCATGATGCGCTGGACGCCGACGCGGGTGAAGATCGCCACTTCCGTGCCGACTTCCTCGGGCAGGCCGCGATGGACCCGGCCGCCGCAGCCGGCATATTCGCCTTCGGAGTTTTCGCGCACGATCACCCAGTCGAGATCGCCGGTCCCGACGCCGCGCAGCGGCGAGGTGATGCCGGGCAGGATCTTCGTCGGCCGCACGTTGGCGTACTGGTCAAAACCCTGGCAGATCGGCAGCCGCAGGCCCCACAGCGTGATGTGATCGGGCACATCGGGCGCGCCGACGGCGCCGAAATAGAT
>JAQSDT010000177.1 GCA_029946075.1 bacterium
ATCCTGATCGGTAGCCGCTGCAAATCGGGACAGTCGCGAACTGGAGCCCGACACCGACGCGATGGTTTCCCATCTCCGTAAGATGTCCGCATTGAGCCGCAGCCGCGCGTAACGCACAAGATCGCGGCGGAAAATGTCCCCGCTGATCCCGTAATTCACAGGTAGTGATGAAGCGAACGACCGCGCGCGGAAGCAGCCACGGACAAGGCTCGTCGTTAGCTGCCCGGTGTCCAGGCCTGGTAGTCGCCGGTTGCCTTCGGGCGACGGCCGCTGACCAGCGTCGAGCCGGACGGACGGTAGGCCGCGGGCGTGCCGGTCAGGTTCGGCTGGTGCGGCTTTTCCCATTCGCGCGGCGTGTAGGCTTCTTCGGTTGGCGCGACGTCGACGGTATGATGCAGCCAGCCATGCCATGACGGCGGCACCCGGCTCGCCTCGGCGTAGCCATTGTAGACCACCCAGCGCCGCTGGAAGCCGAGCGTCGGATCGATCTTGCCGCCCTTGGTGCGGTAGTAAGTGTTGCCCTGCTCGTCCTGGCCCACCAGTTCGCCGAATCGCCAGGTCCAGAGCTGCGTGCCGAAGGTCTGGCCGCTCCACCAGGTGAAAAACTTCAGCAAAAACTGCTTCATGTGGGCTCGGCCGGTTCGAGAAACGTCGCAGCCCTGATGCCATCGGCGGGGCGAATTGTCCAGCCAAAGCCTGTCATCGCTGCCCTGTCGCCCCCTCCGGCGCCAGAAGCGGCTCCCGGCCTTCTCCTGGCGTCCAAATGTCGCGGAATCGGCGCAGTCTGTTCATTCCGCGTACAGTTCCTATCTGACAATTTGAGCGCTGCGCACGATCGGTGCGCGGGCTCGGGAACGTCCATCCCTTGAAAAGGTTGGGTCGGTCATCCCGTAAATGGAGCCAATAATGATCAATTTGAAGGTTTTGAGTACCGCTGCTGTGATGGCGCTGGTTTTGCCGATGGCCGCCGCAACGGTGGCGGCCGCGCAGGAAAAGGCGATCGGCGCGCCCGGCGGTGGCGGCTTTCGTGCCGGCGGCGGCGGTGGTGCGGCAGTGAGCGGCGGCGGTGGCATGCGCCCTGCTCCCACCATGGGATTCCGTCCGACTCCCGGAAGCGGTGGCCCGCCGGTGGCCAGCGGCGGCAGCGAGCGAAACTATTACGGCGGCGGTGGCGGCGTTCCGCGTTATAGCGGCGGCGGTGGCGGTGCTCCGCGCTATAGCGGCGGCGGTCGCCCCTATTATGGCGGCGGCGGTGGCTATCGTTACGGCGGCGGCGGGTTCATCCCCGGTGCCGTGGCAGGCGCTGTGATCGGCGGCGCGATCGCTTCGCAGGGCTACGGTTACGGCCCCGGCTATTACGCGCCGGGCTATTATGACGACAGCTATTACGATGACGGCGCGGTCGCGGTCGAGGCAGCGCCTGGCGGTGACGACGTCGCCTATTGCCGCAGCAGGTATCGTTCCTACGATGTGCGCAGCGGGACCTATCTCGGCAATGACGGGTTTCGACACGCCTGCCCGTAAGGCCATCCTCACGTAAACGGAAAGGCGGCGCCTTGCGCCGCCTTTTTCGCGTTATGCCGGCGACACCCTATGAGCGGAGCGCCACCGCGACACCGCCGAGCGTGATCGCCAGCGCCACGACCTGACGCAGTCCCAGCGGCTCGTGCAACATCGCCGCCGCAGCCAGCACGCCGACGACAGGCACCAGCAAGGTGCCGATCGACGCCGTCGCCGCGGGCAAGCGCGACAGCGCCGCGAACCAGCAAACGTAACACAGGCAGAACTGCACGATCGTCAGATACACCATCGACACCCAGCCGACGGTCGAGAGGTCAGCCGGTTGTGGCTGCTCGAGCACGAGCCCGATGATGGCGATCGGCAGACAGCCGATGCCGACCTGCCAGGCCGCCAGCGGCAGCGCCGGCATCGACAGCGGGAAATGCTTGGTGAGCACCGTACCTAACCCGACGCACACCGCGCCAGCCAGCGCACACAAGATGCCAGGCAGCTTTTCGACGCTGGCGTCGAAGCCGTTGCCGCCGATCAGCACGGCGATCCCGGCAAGCGCTGTGATCAACGAGATCGCGCGCAGCGGCGATACCCGCTCTCCCAGGATCGGCCAGGCGAGAAATGCCACCCATACCGGGATCGTTATCCCCAAAATCGCCGCTTCGCTGGCGCTGAGCCATAGCAGCGCCAGGCCCATGAACGCGGTCCAGCCGCCGATCGCCAGCGTCGACACCAGAAACAGCCGCAGCCAGATCGGCCGCGGCACGCTGAGACTTTCCCCGCGCGCACGAACGATCAGGGCGAGCGCAATGGCACCGGCAATGCCACAGAGGCCGCGCGCCGACAGCGGCGGCCATTCCGTCAGCAAATGCTTCATAATTGGAAAGTTGAGACCCCACCCCACCGACGCGACGACGAGATAGGTGAACCCGATCAGCGATTGTCGGTCGCGTCCCGCGTGGCTGTTCTGGGGCATGGCGGGCTTGGGTTCCGGCAACGCGGGTTGTTGTTCTTGTTTGGCACAACGAAAATGGAATTTGCCCTCGGCAAATCTTTTATGCACTCTAGCATACAGACGGCCCGTTGCCGTTGCGACTTAATCGTTGCGTGGGCTAGGCGAGTCGTCCGACCGCAGCCCGGGGAAAAGGAATCATCGTGCCGCGCGTTCTCGTGGTCGATGACGACCCGATGGTGTGCGTTGCCATCGAGGTCTGTCTGAGGCGCAAGGGTTTCGAGGTCACCATTGCCGATGGTGGTGAAGCTGGAATGCGTGCGCTGGATTCCGCCGATTTCGACGTCATGCTGATCGACGTGTTCATGCCGCACATGCGCGGTTTCGAATCGATCCGGATGTTCAGCGAACGCAAGCCCGACGTGCCCGTGATCGCAATGTCCGGCTATGCCTTTGCCAACAGCGAACGGGCGCCGGACTTCCTGCGCATGACCATCGAACTCGGCGCGGCATGTTGCCTGCGCAAGCCTTTCACGCCTGACGCACTGCTCGCGACGGTGAATCAGTGCATCGACAAACCAACCGAATCCGCGCGCATCTCGAAATGAAATAGCAAGTGGCAATGCCTTCGCAGCGCATCATTCTCGGCATCGGTCTTGCGATTCTCCTCGTCATCGGCGCTGCCTCAGTCGGCCTCAACCTCCAATCCCGATCCGACTCGGCGCAGGCCGATCGTTCCGTCGGCATGCTGCGCAAGATCATGGAGATGCGCCTGTCGCTGCACCGGGCGGAGACGACGTCCGGCCGCTTCACGCTGGCCCCGGTTCCGGAAGTGGAGAAGCTGTACCGCGAGAGCGCCGAAACGATAACGGCGCAAATGGCGGACCTCGTCGCAAGTTCGGCGCACGACAATCCGGGGCGGACCCGCATCCTGGAAGAAGCCGAAAAGCTCATCGCGCAGCGCCTGGCCTTGAGCGACGAGATGGTACGCATTCGGGCCAGCGGCGACACCGTAACCCCTGCCGCGATGGCCAAGCGGGCGGAAGGCTTTGCGCTGATCAACGCCATCAACGAGAAGCTGGACAAGATCGTGGCAGACGAGCGGCAGGTTCTTTCGGAACGCAACGATCATTCCAGGTCCAACAGCCTCGTTCTGCTCACGATCGATCTTGCCGGCGTCGCGCTGATCCTGCTGCTGGCCGTCATGCTCATGGCCACGACACGCCGTTCCAGCCGCGAATTGCAGGACTCACTGACCGCGACCCAGGCCACCAACGAGGCGCTGGAAGCCGCGGTTGCCGAGCGCACCGAGCATCTGGTCGAAGCCCATGCCGAGCTTCGCCTTTCGGCCACCGTGATACGAAGCACCTTCCACAGCATGGCCGAAGCGGTGCTCGTCATCGACAACAAGGGCGAGGTGCTGCTCTCCAACCCGGCGGCGGAGCGAATGCTGCGCTACCGTCCCGGTACGACGGTCGGATTGTTGCGGTCGATGAGCTCGGTGTTTCATGCCGACGGCGTGACGCCATTGCCGGCCAGCGAGATGCCGGCCTCACGGGCGCTGCGCGGGGAAGAGTTCGACGCCATCGAAATCGTGGTCCGCCCGGTCGGCGGTACCACCTCGCGGCACCTGGTGATCTCCGGCCGGCCGCTGCGCGATGCCGCCGGCGACATCAGCGGCGCGGCGCTGGTCTATCACGACATCACGGCCTCGCGGGAAACCGAACACAAGCTGTTGCAGTCACAGAAGCTCGACGCCATCGGCAAGCTCACCGGCGGCGTCGCGCACGACTTCAACAACATGCTGACGGTCATCACCGGCACCACAGAAACGCTGGTCGCCGGCCTCGCCGAACAGCCCTCGCTGCAAAAGACCGCCGAGCTGATCGATCAGGCCGCCGAGCGTTGCAGCGAACTGATCCAGCATTTGCTCGCTTTCGCCCGCCGGCAGCCGCTGCATCCGCGCAACGTCGACATCAACAGCACCGTGCTCGACATCGCAAAACTGCTGCGGCCGACCCTCGGCGAGCAGATCGAGGTGACGTCAGTCCTCGAGCCCAAGGTCGCAACCGCGCATGTCGACGCTTCGCAGCTCGCCAATTCCATCCTCAACATGGCGATCAACGCCCGCGACGCGATGCCCGATGGCGGCAAGCTGCTGCTGGAAACGTGCAATGTCGTGCTCGACGACGCCTACGCGCAGGCCAATCCGGAGGTGCAGCCCGGCTCGTATGTGATGCTCGCCGTCAGCGACACCGGCGCCGGCATGTCGCCGGAGGTGCTGGACCAGGTGTTCGAACCGTTCTTCACCACCAAGGAGGTCGGCAAGGGCACCGGCCTTGGCCTGAGCATGGTCTACGGCTTCGTCAAGCAATCGGGCGGCCATATCCGGATCTACAGCGAGGTCGGCCACGGCACCACGGTGAAGCTCTATCTGCCGCCGGCCCAAGGCCAGATCGAGCTGGCGCCGCCGGCGCCGGCGCCGGCCGCGCAAGGCAACGAGGTCATCCTGGTGGTGGAAGACGACGCGCTGGTGCGCAACTTCGTCACCGTGCAATTGCAAAGCCTCGGCTATCGGACCGTCGCCGCAGCCGACGGCCCGTCGGCGATGGCGCTGATCGAAAACGGCGAAGCGTTCGACCTGCTGTTCACCGACGTCATCATGCCCGGCGGCATGACCGGCCGTCAGCTCGCCGACAAGGCCGCCAAACTCCGCCCCGGCCTCAAGGTGTTGTATACATCAGGCTATACCGACAACGCGATCATCCACCAGGGCCAGCTCAATCCGGGTGTCTTGCTGCTGTCGAAGCCATACCGGAAGTCGCAGCTGGCCGGCATGATCCGGCGGGCGCTATCGGGGTGACGCGCCAGAATTGCCGGCTAATCCGCGAGACCGAACACAAACGCCAATGCAATCCCAAGCCGGGCCATATCCTGATTTCCGAGACGACCGATCTTCTGCCCGATCCGTTCGCGTCTCACCGTAACTGGCTTATCGGCCATCACCTGGGATCTGACCCGCAACCCGTTTTCGGGACTTGGCTCGACGGTGACTCGGAAATCCGGAGCGTCCGCCAGGTCTGATGTCAACTGACAGACCACTACCGAGCCATGGCTCTCCGGAAGGGCATCCGTCTGCACGATTACTGCCGGACGCGGCTTGCCGTAATCGCCCGCCGCAGCAACGGTTACCACGTCACCGCGTTGCATCGGCGTCGAACTCGGAGACGGACTCGATCCATCGCATCGCATCGCGCTCGCGTTCAGGGTCGAGACTGGCGACCTGCTTGGCAATCCGTCGTCGCACTGCCCGCGAACGTGCATCCACCACGACGAGACGCAGTTCGCGCAGGCCCCGCGCGCGCCTCCGCTGCCGCATCATCTTCATCCTCTCCGCGGGGGCGGTCATGGACGTTCTCC
>JAQSDT010000178.1 GCA_029946075.1 bacterium
CGGACGATCAGGTTATCTAGCCAGTCCAGGATGCTCATCCCCGCGTCGGCCGCCGGCGCTTGACGGCGGCGCGGCGCGGGCTGCGGGCGACACGAGGACGGAGCCGGCTCATGGTTTCGCGGCGCGGCTTGACCGGCGTCTGCGGTCCGCGCGCCACTTCCATCAGCATGCGCAGCGCTTCCAGCACGGAGCGCAGGCGCACGCTGGTGCGGCCGACCGCGCCGAAGCGGCATTCGCGGTGCAGGATACGGCCGTCACGCGATGCGACTGCGAAATGAACGAGGCCGACCGGCTTGCCCGGCGTCGCTCCGCCGGGTCCGGCGATACCGGTAATGGACACCGCAAGATCGACGCCGGCTTTCTCCAGCGCGCCGACCGCCATCGCGGTCGCGGTTTCCTTGCTGACCGCACCGAAGGTCGCGAGCGTCGTCGCCTTGACGCCGAGCATCGCGCGCTTGGCATCGTTCGAATAAGTAACGAAGCCGCGATCGATCACGTCGGAAGAGCCGGGAATGTCGGTGAGGGCGCCGGCGACAAGACCGCCGGTACAGGATTCCGCGGTCGCAATCGTCAGTTTGCGCATCCGGCACAGGTCGAGCAGCGAACGGGACAGAGCGCGGGCGTCGCTGCCGCTCATTTATTCGCTCCAGGGAAGGCGGATGGTGGCGCTCGCCGTCGCAGCGATGCCTTCCTCTCGGCCGGTGAAGCCGAGTTTTTCGCTGGTGGTGGCTTTCACGGCGACACGGGAGACGTTGACGCCGGAAATCTCGGCGATGCGTGCGCGCATGGTATCGCGCAGCGGGCCGATCTTGGGACGCTCGCAGATCATCGTGACTTCAAGGTGGGCGATACGGCCGCCGCGCTCGGTAACGCGGTCGACGGCGTATTTCAGGAATTTGTCTGACGCTGCGTCTTTCCACTTGGCATCGCTGGGCGGAAAGTGCGAGCCGATGTCGCCGTCCGCCAGCGCGCCGAGAATGGCATCGACGAGGGCATGCAGGCCGACGTCGCCATCGGAATGAGCGTCGAAGGCCATCGTATGCGGAACGCGCACACCGCAGAGCATTAGATGGTCGCCTTCCTTGAAGGCGTGGACATCATAACCGGTGCCCATCCTGATATCGCCGAGCTGGGCGGCGAGGCGGGCTTCCTCGCGGACGAAATCTTCTGGCGTAGTCAGTTTCATGTTTGCAGGATCGCCTTCAAAGGTCGCAACCGTCAATCCCGCCCATTCGGCGAGCGCGGCGTCATCGGTGAAATCGCTGCGGCCGTCACGCGCGGCGCGGCGATGGGCGTCGAGAATGACGTCGAAGCGAAACGCCTGTGGCGTCTGCGCGATCCGCAGTTTTGCGCGCTCCGGCGTCGCCTCGACATCGCCGGTATCGCCGACCTGCTTGATCGTATCGGTGACCGGGATGGCCGGCACCGCGGCGCCGGTGCGGCCGGCGGCATCGATCGCGCGCGAAATCACCGCCGAGGTCACGAACGGTCGGGCGGCGTCATGGATCAGGACGATGTCGGGTTTTTCGGCCGCGAGCGCCTCGAGGCCGGCGTGCACCGAGGCCTGACGCGTTGCGCCGCCATTGGTCGACGGCTGATGGCGCAGGCCCGCGACGGCCTCCGTGAAGATCGCGGCGTCGTCGGGATTGACGACGGGCTGCACGGCGAAGACGTCCGGATGCCGGCAGAACGCCTCCATGGCGCGGAAGATCACGGTCCGCCCGCCGATCTCCCGGTATTGCTTCGGCCCTCCGGCGCCGGCGCGAAGTCCGCGTCCGGCTGCGACGAGGATGGCTGCTGTGCGCTCAGGTCTGGGCATCTGGACTCAAATACAGGCGAATCGGGGTTACGAGAGGGCTGGCTGGCCCGCGGGCGCACAGCCCTTACCACGCCGATTGCGGAAAAACAGAGCGTTTCCCAATAGCTGTGGGAAAAGCAGTTTTTGTTGCAGTGCACTTGCACAAATGATAGAACTGTCTAAAGTGTAGGCAAGAAGCTTGACTGCACAAGATTTGTGCTCACAATATGCGATGACGGTCGCAATGACGCCGCCGTCCCAACCATGAGACCTCCGTGACCGGCCTGGAAAGTTCACGCCCTAAGCCGTTGAAAATAGGCGAGATTGCTGTCGCCAACCGGGTCCTCCTGGCGCCGATGTCCGGCGTGACCGATGCGCCTTTCCGACGGCTTGCAGCGACTCTCGGCGCCGGCCTCGTCGTGTCCGAGATGACCGCCAGCGATGAACTCGTACGCGGCAACTGGATGTCGCAATTGCGCTGCGAAGCCACCGGGGTTGGGGTGCACGTCGTTCAGCTCGCCGGCTGCGAAGCTCACTGGATGGCGGAAGGGGCCAAGGTCGCGGAAGCCGCCGGTGCCGACATCATCGATATCAACATGGGCTGTCCGGCACGGCATGTGACCGGCGGCCAGTCCGGATCGGCGCTGATGCGCGATCTCGATCATGCGCTCACGCTGATTGAAGCCACGATATCAGCCGTAAAGGTCCCGGTGACGCTGAAGATGCGGCTCGGCTGGGACGACCGCTCGCTCAATGCACCCGAACTCGCGCGCCGCGCAGAAGCCGCCGGCGTGCAGATGATCACCGTTCACGGCCGCACGCGCTGCCAGTTCTACAAGGGTGAGGCCGACTGGTACGCGGTGCGCGCCGTCAAGGACGCGGTCTCCGTGCCGCTCGTCGTCAATGGCGACATCACCTCCTACGACAAGGCCGTGCGCGCGCTCGAACTGTCAGGCGCCGACGCGGTCATGATCGGCCGCGGCGCGCAGGGCCAGCCCTGGTTGCCCGGCCAGATCGGCCGCCGGTTAGAGACCGGTCAGATCGAGTCCGCGCCGGCGCTGGTCGAACAGTTGGGCCACGTTCGCGCGCTCTATGACGAAGTCTGCCGTCACTACGGGCTGCGCATCGGCCTCAAGCACGCGCGCAAGCATCTCGGCTGGGCGCTGGAAACCGCCGCGCAATACAGCCGCGCCCCGGCGGCCAAGCTCAAGAGCTGGCGGCAACAGGTTTTGACATCGGAAGATCCGCGCGCCGTGCACCGTTCGCTGCAGGACGCATTCGACGATTTTGCATGGAGCGCTGCCGCATGAGCCTAGCTGCAGACCATCGCCGGACCGTACCCTCCGAGAGCGAGGCGATTCTCAACGCCCTGCCGAATCCGGTGCTGCTGATCGCGCCCGATGGCCGCATCGTCGATGCGAACATCGCCGCCGAATCCTTCTTCGAGATTTCGACGCAATTCCTGCGGCGGCAGTCGCTGAGGGAACTGGTGCCGTTCGGCAGCCCGCTGCTGGCGCTGATCGACCAGGTCCGCTCCAGCGGTTCGCCCGTCAACGAATACAAGGTCGACCTCGGCACGCCCAGAATCGGCGGCGACCGGCAGGTCGATCTGCACGTCGCGCCGCTCACCGAGCGTCCCGGCCATATCGTCGTGATGCTGCAGGAGCGCACCATCGCCGACAAGATGGACCGGCAGCTGACGCACCGGAGCGCGGCCCGTTCGGTGATCGCGCTGGCCGCGATGCTGGCGCATGAAATCAAGAACCCGCTGTCGGGCATCCGCGGTGCGGCGCAATTGCTGGAGCAAGCGGCGTCTTCTGAGGACCGCATGCTGACGCGGCTGATCTGCGACGAGGCGGACCGGATCGTCACGCTGGTCGATCGCATGGAAGTATTCGGCGACGATCGCCCGGTGGCGCGCGGCCCCGTCAACATCCATTCCGTGCTCGATCATGTCAAACGGCTGGCGCAATCGGGTTTTGCCCGCAACATCCGCTTCATCGAGGAATACGATCCGTCGCTGCCGCCGGTGCTGGCCAACCAGGATCAGCTCATCCAGGTGTTTCTCAATCTCGTGAAGAATGCCGCCGAAGCCGTTGCCGACCTCGGCAGCGATGCGGAAATCCAGCTTACCACCGCCTTCCGCCCCGGCGTCCGTCTGTCGGTGCCCGGCAAGAAGTCGCGCGTTTCGCTGCCGCTGGAATTCTGCGTCAAGGACAACGGCTCCGGCGTGCCCGACGATTTGCTGCCGAACCTGTTCGATCCCTTCGTGACGACCAAGCAGACCGGCAGCGGCCTCGGGCTCGCGCTGGTCGCCAAGATCGTCGGCGATCACGGCGGCATCATCGAATGTGAATCGCAGCCGCGCAAAACCACGTTCCGCGTCCTGCTGCCGATGTTCAATCCAGCCAAGCAACTCGACCAAAGCAACCGCGACGGCGTTCCGGGTACGCTGCCGCCTGCCTCCCAGGAGGCAAGATGAGGAATAACAATGCCCGCAGGTAGCATACTCGTTGCCGATGACGACACCGCCATCCGCACGGTCCTGAACCAGGCCCTTTCACGCGCCGGATACGAGGTGCGGCTGACCGGCAATGCCGCGACGCTGTGGCGCTGGGTGAGCCAGGGCGAGGGCGATCTCGTCATCACCGATGTGGTGATGCCCGACGAGAACGCGTTCGATCTGTTGCCGCGGATCAAGAAGATGCGGCCGAACCTGCCCGTCATCATCATGAGCGCGCAGAACACCTTCATGACGGCGATCCGGGCCTCCGAGCGCGGCGCCTATGAATACCTGCCAAAGCCGTTCGACCTGAAGGAGCTCATCACCATCGTCGGCCGTGCATTGGCCGAGCCGAAGGAGCGGGTCGCGCACGCAGCGGACGAGGGCGAGTTCGACTCGATCCCGCTGGTCGGCCGCTCGCCGGCGATGCAGGAAATCTACCGTGTGCTGGCGCGGCTGATGCAAACCGACCTCACCGTGATGATCTCGGGCGAGTCCGGTACCGGCAAGGAACTGGTGGCCCGGGCGCTGCACGATTACGGCAAGCGCCGCAACGGCCCGTTCGTCGCGGTCAACATGGCGGCGATCCCGCGCGACCTGATCGAATCCGAATTGTTCGGCCATGAGCGCGGCGCGTTCACCGGCGCCAATACCCGCGCCTCCGGCCGGTTCGAACAGGCCGAGGGCGGCACGCTGTTCCTCGACGAAATCGGCGACATGCCGATGGAAGCGCAGACACGATTGCTGCGCGTCCTGCAGCAGGGCGAATACACCACCGTCGGCGGTCGCACGCCGATCAAGACCGACGTGCGGATCGTGGCGGCCAGCAACAAGGACCTGCGCATCCTGATCCAGCAGGGCCTGTTCCGCGAGGATCTGTTCTTCCGCCTCAACGTGGTGCCGCTGCGGCTGCCGCCGCTGCGCGAGCGCATCGAGGATCTGCCCGACCTCATCCGGCACTTCTTCTCGCTCGCCGAAAAGGACGGCCTGCCGCCCAAGAAGCTCGACACGCTGGCGCTGGAGCGTCTCAAGCAGCATCGCTGGCCGGGCAACGTGCGCGAGCTGGAAAACCTGGCGCGGCGGCTGGCTGCGCTCTATCCGCAGGACGTCATCACTGGCTCGGTGATCGATGGCGAGCTGGCACCGCCGGCGGTGGCTTCCGGCGGCAGTGCGCCGCTCGGGGTGGAAAACCTCGGAGGCGCGGTCGAAGCCTATCTGTCCTCGCACTTCTCCGGATTCCCGAACGGCGTGCCGCCGCCTGGCCTCTATCACCGCATCCTCAAGGAGATCGAGGTGCCCTTGCTGACGGCGGCGCTGGCGGCCACCCGCGGCAACCAGATTCGGGCAGCGGACCTGCTTGGTCTCAACCGCAACACGCTTCGCAAGAAGATCAGGGACCTGGATATTCAGGTCTACCGAAGCGGCGGCTAGGCCGGCGAGCCGTCATTCCGGGCGATGCGCAGCATCGGACGGTCCCGGAATGACCGGGGAAAGTACGGATGACTGCCTGCTGAGGATGCAAAGCGCCGCGGAATTGTCGCAATTCGGCAACATTGTGATATGAATGCATCAGTCCGCTGC